>JAVHQJ010000196.1:0-2358 GCA_036171075.1 Sideroxydans sp.
GTTCCAATTGGATGTGATGTTATTGTTCGTGCCCGCACCTGTGTTAATCGTCAAACCGCTCCCTAAATTGAGCGTGTGGGAATTGATGTTCTGGTAAAAGCCTCCATTGTTCATGGTGATGGTGGCAGTGTTTGTACCCGTATTTACCCCAGCCACTAACGTATTGGTTCCCGCCAGAATATTTTGTGCGACGCCTGAAGAAAAATTATAGAAACTGCTAGTCAGATTGAGCGTCGCTCCATTGGCTATTCTCAAGTCGTTGCCGATGTTGACGAAACCAGATGTGGTAAATGCTAACCTCGTCGCATCTCCTATGGTGACGTTGTCCAATGTTCCATAGCTCGACTGCAATATCGTGCCGTCGCTACTGACCAGATTGCCGTTCAAAATCGTGCCGGTGAACCAAGTCAACCCCGCTCCGACAGGATGACCTAGGCCTCCAAAAATACCCGCGGCACCAATGTCCACGGTGCCTAGTGTATTGTCCAGAACACCAGTGAGATTGACGCTTGTACTCGAAGTACGATTAAACGTTCCCAATCCTGCTGCTGTAAATTTGCCACCAAGGTCGAGCGACCCCGTATTCAGGTTGATCGCGCCAAGGTTGCTCCAGTTTGCGACGGCCACGCCCGTAGGTGCGAGGTTCACCAAGCCACCATTCACATTCAGCACACCAGTTGTTACTGAGTTAGTAAAGGTATTCGTCGGGACAATATAGAGCGTTCCCGTTGTTGAAGACATCGTGGCATTGTTGACTAAAGTGTCACCGCCGATCGTCAAAGTCCAACCCGCCACATTGGCATCAATGATGCCGTTGTTAGTCAGTGTGTTGCCAACAACTGAACTCACTGTGCCCGTCCCATTCAGGGTGAGACCAGCACCTAATGTCAGTTGCTGCCCCGTGCCGCCTTGGTAAATCACGCCACCTGTAAGGGTGACGGTCGCGCTACCTCCTGCTGGTGCGAATGTCTGTACACCTGCCGTGAGGAAGTTCAACGACGATCCTGTACCGAGCGTAAGCGTGGTCGCATTAGCCAAGGTCAGATTGTTCAAAATGTTTGTCGGGCCCGCAATGGATAGATTGCTACCGATGGTCACACCATCCAACGTTCCAAAGTTTGAATTCAATACTGGAGTAACGTCTGTATTCACCAACGTGCCGCCGATGATTGCGCCGCTCAACGAATTCAGTCCAAGTGCGCCAAACTGTCCCGTCGAGCCGACGTTCAATATGCCTGCATTGGTCAATGTCCCTGCAAGAGTAAGAGCGCCACCCGTATGAACGATGAGGCCTAACCCTGCTGTCGTATATTGACCCGCAAGTGTTACCGTACCCCCCGTGAGGTTCAACCCGCCCGTATTAGCCCAATTCGCTGCGATGGTTGTATTGTTAACGCTTAATGCGCCTCCTGAAACGTTGAGGCCACCTGCCCCCGAATAGGTGTTAGTGCTGCCCAAGGTAAGGTTGAACGTACCCGCCTGAACGTTCACTGCCCCAGCATTTAATAAGGAAGCAGTAATGTTTGTCACTGATAAACCTGTCAGATCATTGACCACCATCGTACCCGTCGCTAGATTCGAAATCGCGTTATTGATGGTCAGGCCAGTGATATCCCATGTGCCTGCATTGGTGATAGTGAACGCATTTTGAGTCAGCACGCCAGGGCCATTGACCACGCCCCCTAGATTACCCAGTGTAGTGACGTTTAGATAAGCCGTGCCAACGGGGACATTGATCGAGCCCCCTGTGATGTTGTTGAACGCAGTAGCCGCGCCGATTCCAGTCTGCGTGATCGCGGCTGTATCAGCAAATGTCCAAGCGCCACTGTTATTGATGATCGCGCCGTTCTGCAAGTTGATGGTGTTCGCACCTTGATTGGCGGTGGAACCGCCCATCATCCCGAACGTGATGTTGTCCATCGTGTTGGTATTGGAGAACGTTGAAGTGCCGCTCACATTCATTTGCATGCCTACACCAATACCCAGCAACCGACCACCATTCATGTTCAAGGTTGGCGTGGAGAGTAATGTTGATGTGTGAAGTTCGCCTTTGCTGCCGATGGTAATACTACTACTGGCAACACCTGTGTAAGTGCCTGCCCAGTTCAGAGTGCCTGCCTGAATATTGATCGCACCACTATTGAAGAATGAAATGATGGACTCTGGTGTAGTCACCCCAGCGTTCACCACCATGCTACCTGTCGCACTATTGTTCAGCGTCACAGAGGTATAGCCAGCGGAACTGAACGGTGTGCCCGTCATGCCGGTGATGTCCCACACACCATTGTTATTGATCACAGCGGCGCTGCCTAGCGTACCGATCAAAGTACCTGAATTTGTAAAACTTAAGTTAGGTGC
>JAVHQJ010000197.1:0-11255 GCA_036171075.1 Sideroxydans sp.
CAGATGTTACGTCCGTCAATTTCTAAGGGGAATTGTCCCACATTCAGTAAGTGAAAAAGTTCTGAAGCGGGGTCAAGGGCGAACTGCGTTTTTGCAGTTCGGCGAAGCGTACCCTTGACGCCGCGTAGGAACCATATGCTGGTATATGGCTAAGGGCATGGCATTTTATGCCCTTAGCCATATAGACAAGCGCTCGTTGCATTGAATTGAGGCTTGTTTGGTCGAAGGAAACGCGAGACAGATATCCCTACCTCATATCGAAACAAACGCCCTTAAAAAGGCCGAGACGTAACAGCAGATCGCCTTCATAATATCCCTCAACAGATTATTACTGGGATTCCTTGTGATGCTAAAAAAATTTTATTGATTAAAAATCCATCTCGAATCCCTGAATTATTTTATTGTTAATTTCTTCACCTTTGACTTCGATAACTCCATATTTTTTTACCGAATCTCTGACCATTGAATAGTGTTTTCTGGGGTCAGAATGGCTATAAAATTGCACATGCTGCTGAATCACCCATTATGCTCATTTTTTTCTAATCTTTTCAGACACCATCAATCTTGGTATCATCTTCATCTCCATCATTCTAGTTGTAAATATTAATTATATATGAATATTATTATTTATCAATGAAGCCTTTTGCATCAATCCTCACCATCTTAAAGGCTCTGTCGTAGTTATGTGCTGAAAGCATTTCTTGTAATAAAAAATCATTATTAAACAATGAATTAAAATTATAATTTTGTTGAAAATTGCCATTTCAACAGCTAATTGCGACAGAGCCATCTTAAACCCTACGCCCCTAAATTTCACTCGATAAGCATTAAACATCGTGACAACCCTATCAGATTGAAGTATAATTCAATTTTAATCTGATAGGGTATTGCCATGTCTCATCCTCTTACTATGAATCAACGGGTACAACTCACTCAAACAGGCAGCGATCTCCTTGACGGTCAGTGTGGAACCATTTTAGGGTCTAGTATGGTCAACCTTTATAACTTTTACATCGTCTTGTTAGACATCCCTACCGAAACGCATCGAGCCCTTTCTTTACCAGAATCTTGCCTCACAGCTCTTCACACTCTCGAAGGGAATCTTCCTTGTCCTTTTTGTGGAAAACCCGTAGACTTAAAAGATAACGACACACTATATCCTTCTGGAATTCTTTGGCACTTAGATCCTCATACCGGAGTAAAGAGTTACCACAGCCTCACCCAACGTCGTGACGGAGACCATTTTTGCTATTCGATGAATTGCCCTACAACATCTGGTGGCTGTAATGCTAAAATTGATGCAGATTCCAGAGCAGAAGCCCTTGCGGCATGGAATACCCGTGTTCTATAACATCATGACTCAGCAGACCTTATCTTTACTGTCGCATTGAATTTAGAAGACCACATGTTTCAAGTCCCTCTGAAATCGTGTTGACTTTTCAGGGTCCAGACTTTCAGTCTGGGGCGGGCAGCTTGACTCCCGCTCTGCAAATCCTTCCATCTCGTTCAAATGGCAACGGAATATTTTGAGGGGCTGCAAGCCTTCGTTTGTAACTTCCTCAACTTCTTTAGGCGCTGACGCCAATCGGAACGCTTCGGACCTAAGACCTTTAATACTTTTAACCAAGTCATACGGATAGTGCTCAGGATTCCTTTTTTTACCTATACCCTTATTGTGTTGATATTTTTAAAAAAATGAAGACCCCCTTTGTTTTGAAATGTTAATATAGGCTTTACCTTTACAATTTTTAAATCTTTGCTATAATTTTTTTAAAATAAAAGTCACAAACAAAACAGGAATATTTAACAACATCCATCTTAGAACACCCTAAAAGCCCATCCAGGAACAGACGTTAAACCACAATACTATGACCACACATTTATCTATCACAGAACGCTTGACCCTCCTCACGGACTACATCTATCAATCAGAGTCTCAGAGTGATATCATTATTGACAATAATACCAAACAGCGTGCCATTAAAAAAACCAATCAACTTTTTGCCTTATTTCAAGAAAAACCAGCATTATTGTCTTTATCAGACCAACCATTTTATTGCCAAATCTTGGTGGACGCCTTCATGAGAGATTCCCAAAGTTTTATGGCAAACCCTGTAAGTCGTTCTTCTTTATTAAAGACCCATTTAGAACAATGTCTGTTTAAACATAGTGATAGGGCTTTTCGAGTTTCACCATATTTCAAAGCACACTCCATTCCCATCCTATCTCATGCTGCATGGCTTCTTATGCACCAAAACAATGAACCATCTCACTTTCTCGAGACAACCGTTTCCTCATATATTCAACACCACATTAACGCCTCCATAGACGTTCAAGAATTTTTACGACATGCGTTGTTACATTTACTCACTTCTTGCTTACCTCGCATTCTGCCTATAAGCCCTCTCACTCAGTACCTCTCCGCACAAAAGATGCTTACTCTCGAAGAATCACAACGGGAAACACTTATTGTACAATATGAACAAGATATACGATGGAGGGAGGTATTCCTTCTCTTTCTGGATTCTCAACAATCGCAAGGAATGGAGGCATCACCTTTCTTGAAACAGTGGGCTAAAAAAGATGCAACGACCTTCGAAAAGAACATTCTTTTACACAATACCACCCCCCTTCCATCTCTACATAAAAAGAGACTTTAAAATAGAGCAATAAGGGAGTGGACTAAAGCGATGAATGATTCATGGATCACTAATACCAGACCTTTTCCATCCTCTTATTTTTGGATTACGAATGCCTCACCTCCAAAAATAAAACCACCATCTGGTGGTTTTAAACTATTTTTTAGCCTTCGGCTTCCGAGTTGCTGGACGCATGCGATGTACCCCTTCATTTTCAACAGAGCCTAATGGTCCATATCGGTGCGAAACCGAACCTCCTGAACCTCCATCCAAAATACCTTCACGTTCATATTCATTGGTATAGTAAATTTTCCCACCGGTTCCGCGTACCCACTCTACCTTGCTTAACGCCATAAACAATGCCTTCGTCACCGGAGATATCCCCGCACATTCCACCGCATGATTGTTTTCTGAAACACTCCAATGGACCGTCTTTTCTTTTGGAGAAAAACTAATATATGCCCCTTCATTAATAGTATAACTCGTGCTTATCGGGTTGTCACACACACCAAGTGGGAAGCCCCACTTGCGGGCAGAAATCGCATCAAGAACGGCATGGCGTCCATCGGTTACCGCCTGAAACCGGAACAGCACCCCACTTCAATCCTGAAAATTGGCATGTATTTCTGGTGTGTGTGACAACCCGATAAGCACGGTATAACTATTCTCTGTTAATGAGGCATGCTTAAAATCTTTCTTTAACGGACGAAACAACCTTCTTTCATGAATAGTACGACCATCGACTACTTTCTCTTTGTACTTTAATACTTGCACGTCTAATTCATCCCAATCTACCCCAGAAAATTTACTCATAGGCCTAGGACTCCAACGGTCATAAGATATCGTACTGTGTTTCTTCTCCACGACCTCCACTGCTTGCCGCATAATTTCATCCCAACGAATAGGCCTTCGCTTCCCCTTCGCCAAAAGACTTGCTTCTTCAAACAATGCTTGCGCGGCTAAAAAACTATTATCTTGCAATTTATTGTATGCATCAGCTATAGCACGACGCACCAAGCTAAATGATTTGGTTGGCAACTTAATTGTACCACGCTCTTCTTCATCACATGACATTTCTCACTCCTTTTTACAATAATAAAACAAGGCTATGTCACCATTCAAGAGGGGTTGCATCACAAGCCTGATAGACACAAGGGATTGGCAGAGACAGAAAAAACATCACGCATTGATTGTAAATCATCCTATAAATTTCGGGTTGGGCTTCAACCATTTACGGTGACATAGCCTAAAACAATACATTCTGGAAATCAATTTTTCACATCTTTTCTTGGATAACTCCATCTTTTTCCATCAAATATATTATACTCCATCTAGAGTAATAGTCAAATTGCTATACCTAAACTCAACCCCGGTTTGAATATCGTCATTCCATTTATTTACCGTATTGCTTACAAGCATATGCTGAAAGAGGTCCCTTTGGATGTCCCGAGTCAAACCTGTATCCCTCGCGATAACACTCAACTGACTGTGGATGGCCTTATTTATTTTCAAGTTACCGACCCAAAACTGGCTTCTTATGGAACCAGCAACTACTTGATCGTAATTACCAACTTGCACAAACAACTTTACGTTCCGTTATCGGTAAAATGGAGTTGGATAAGACTTTTGAAAAACGGGATGATATCAACCGTGCTGTCGTTGCAGCATTGGATGAAGCTGCCACAAGTGGGGGCTTTAAACAGCAGCCAAAAAACATACCAACATTCAGTTATTTTATTTTCCCATTACTAATTTTTCTTGCTTGTGGTGCTACGCTCATAGGATCAACTGGAGCAATCACCGCATCTGTAACAATAGACGGATGTTCAACGTTGGTAGAACTTGGTATTTCAGAAACTAGTTTAAACTGTCCTACTGTACCTTCCACTTTATACAGTGCAGAGCTCACACCCGTACCCGACTTATAATGCCTAGCGAATGGCCTGGGCGATGGCCTTGGTTTAGTTTGAATTTTAGACTTATTGCTTTTATCATGCGTCACCTCATTTTCAGATGGTTTCGGCTTACGGGTCCGTGATACGTCAGAGACATTCTCTTGCACCATCTTTTTCTTATGGAACAATGATTTAATCTTTTCACTTATAAACTTAAAGGGTTTTTCTACAACATTCACTACTCCAACCACACCCAATCCTGCCACCAACCCCATTCCAAGGTCTACCGCTCCACCCGACAACGTTCCCATACCCTGAGCTAAATGGCTGACGGCTTCTGGAAGACCATGTGCCACTAATTGACCGCCTACGACCAACATAAATGTCGTTCCTGCGAACGTGAGCCCCCTCATAACATATGGCATGGATTTTACTAATTTATCACCTACCGATTTTGCAATGGCAGATTCTTTTTCTTTCATCCAAATGCCCACATCGTCTATTTTCACAATTCCGGCTACTGTGCCATAGACCAGTGCCGTCATTCCGACACCTATGCTTCCCAATAAAATAATCTGGGTGAGCACTGGCGCCGCTACAATGCCCGCAGTGCCCAAGGCAATGGTCATTATCTCCCCAGATAATACAAAGTCCGTTCGCACGGCTCCTTTAATTTTCTCATTTTCAAATTGTAAAATTTGGTCCGCTGTCGCACCCTCCTTAATACCACTTTCTTTCTGCTCACTATGATGCCCCTTTTTCAAAATCTTTTCTTGTACCGTTTCAATTATTTTTTCTGAACCCTCATAACAGAGGTATGCCCCACCGGCCATCAATAAGAGCGGAATTACCGGTGCTGCTGCTGCATTCAATACAAGCAATCCTGGTAAAATTATTGCCTTATTTTTTAACGACCCTATCGCCACTTTCCCAATAATCGGCCATTCTCTATTCGGAAGTTTTTCTCCCAATCTCGACGCTTGTTTAATTTTATTGGCACGTCCGAGGTGTTGATTGACTCCGTTGACTTGATCTGCATTAACTGCCAAGTCATCGACAATGATGCCTGTCGTTTTTCCCGCAGCTGTTTTTCCCATCGTAGCCATATCATCGGCCGAAGACATCGCTATTGATTTTACTGCTGCCACTTTACCCATCGTAGCAATGTCATCCAATGCAACCGTTAAATTGGATAGTAATCCTAATAAAGAACCCGCCATAATATTCCCTTTGTTATGTTAAAAAGAATATTATAATGGATTCCATGAAAGAATCAAGGTCGAGAACCTTGAGTGAGCATTTTTATGCCCTGCGTGACATTACATCCGGAACCACAAGAGGAATCCTGCAATCGCTAAAGACCAAAAGGATACCAAAAACTTGACAGCTGCCCATAGAAAAGTCCTATGCGACTTGTTCACTTTATCTTCATTTGTAGCCCATACTGAACCCAGCGCTCCCATCACACTTTCAGCCAGGACGTACATCAAAATACACAGACCAAGTATCCATACATTTCGATACATAGGTGCTACCCGATGTAAGGCCTCAAAATGGACCAAAACTACGCCAAACCAAAACGATACCCCCACTGCAAGCAGATTGGATATGCAAGGTCTATTTCCCATCAATCTTAACAAACGATGTTCCATGTGATATTCCTCTTCCATTAATGTTGAAAGTATACTCTGCTTTATTTTATCCCGCAAGTTCTTTTTAAATGCGCCAATCTGCATTTACTCTGAGTTAAAAATTATTCACATGAAAATGGATTGTAGGGCTTTTCTCCCTTAGCAAACCACCCAAAACGCTCCGCCTCGGTCTCTATGGACCGCACCACTTCTTGAATGTTTATTTTCCCAGCCGTCTCACGCAGAACCATATTTACCACTGCATCCGTTGTCTGCTCCGGGCCGATGTCATGAAGATGAACGGTTTTTTTCTTATTCTTAGGCGTGCAGGCAAAATCGCACAACGTTTGTTCGGTGATTAATCCGGAACCATCGATAATATGGCCAAAGACTTTCAATGCTACATGGCAGATTCCGTAATCCACATCATTCTTTACAAAAATAAACCCCGCCTGAATATCGCGCTTAAGCAACACACGACGCAACCCTTCAGCAAATAGCCCACAGTTTCCATCAAATGCATTAAAATGGGTGGCAGATTCGATTGCTACATGATGTACATCTTTTATAGAGTATTGAGTCATTTTAAAAATTTAGCAACATCCGTATGGTTTCTAAAGATAGCACTTTCCAATGGCAATGATTTGGAACCGTATCACTCCATGACAAGGTTCCATCAACTAACACCCCTGTATTGCACATAGCCAATTAAAATTGCTTATTCCCATTCTTAGTCCTTTATATCCTACGTTGATTTACATTCTTAATGGCCAACGAACGATATTGCTTTGCATAGCCCATCAGCACCTCTTTTTCTTTTCGAGCATCATACCCTTGTAACCATTTTTCGAACTCAGCATTCTTAAATCGAATAGACAAACTTCTTGCATGTTCCAAGTTTGCCCCATTCTGGACTAAATATTGAGCCAGTTCATTCTTTGCCCCTCGTATTGCATACTCTAATGGCATAGAATCTGGCCCTAAGATACTCCGCGATGGAGCACCATGAATGGACGCTCCTGCTTTAAGAAATATCTTCACCAAGGGAAGATTCCCTTTCGAACAGGCATACAAAAACACTTCATGTCTTTTACTGGTCGGATCCGCACCATGGTCCAATAAGGATTGAATAACTTTCATTTTCCCTTGGCGATAGACCGCAGCCCGCAATGCAGCATTGTTATTGTGTTGAACATCTGCCCCATGGCTTAATGCCCATAAAACCCCCTGATGATCCTTAACCAACACACTCTCATAAAACACCGTATTCATCACCGATTGTTGATGGATTAAAGGGCGTACCAATAAGTTCGTAATAGCCGTCAATCCACTCCGAATACTGGTCTTAATGGCTCTATGATGATGGGCTGTGGCTATACACCCTAAATCCAGAAGATACTGAACCGTGCGATCTCCATCCTTTCGGATACTGTTTAACAATATTTCATCATATTTTGCATGGATATTGCCTCCCACCTCCACTAAAAATCGAATAACATCCACACTCTGGTTCTTTGAGGACAAACGCAATGCTTCACTATGATTGTACCGAACCTGTGCCCCACATTGAATCATTCCCTGCACCACATCGAATGCCAATGGACCTTTGCTGATCCATTGAATTAACATCCTGCTTTTATCATCATTCAATACTCTATCTGACAATGCTTGCATTTTCTGGGTATCGCCAACCATGACCGCCTCCCGGAACGCTTCAATGTCTTTTTTTTGTGCATCCGTACGTTTTGATTTTTTCATAGACGCCTCATCTTTTTATTATTTTATCGTAAAACAACTAAAATGCACAACATAACAACACGGACGGCTTATAGCCATCCGCTCTTTTACTCCTTTTCTTTTTGAAAATCACATCCCTGGCTTTACCTTGGTTTTCAAAGATTTAAACCATGCCACCATTTCTGGCTGGCCGCATTCCGATACCACAGACCCCATCCCGTCCACTTTCGCACCATGCTCCACCAAATATTGTGCCATGCTCAATCTATTGGCTTCAATACTCCATTTTAACGCTGACTCTTCATGGGTATGGATATTTGCACCCGATTCCACCAAAAATTGCACTATGGATTCATCACCACGAGCAGCACTATATCGAATGGCCGCATCATTATCTGCATGCACATCTGCGCCAGCAGCCACTAATGCCCTTACGATCGCTTCATGCCCACGGTCTGTACTCAAACGAAGTGCGAGCCCCTCCTTTGCATTTACATCGACACCCTCTTTCAAAAGGATATTTACAATGGCTTCATACCCATAATAAGCACTCCGTTGAAGAGCATCCCCATTATTTGCTTTGGCATCGGCACCATTGGTTAATAGAAACACCACCATATCCTTATGTCCATTCGCAGCGCTGTGACGTAACCCATAATCATTGTTGGCATGGACTTTCGCCCCTTCTTTCAATAAGTATTTTACCAAATCAATATGTCCTGTTTCAGCAGCGAGTTGGAACAGTTCATCTTTATTATAATGAACGTCTACTCCCTCATCCTGAAATTCCTTGACTTTACTGACGCCACCAGCAAGTCCTGCTCTCAATAATTCCAAATGCACCGCATCCTTCATCTGTTTTTTACTGAGTGGTTTCTCTTCTTTATTTTTTTCGCTCATGTCTGGTCCTCTTCTTAGTGAATACGGGAACACACCCAAAGGTGTTTTCATAATAGTCTTATTATCCTACCTTAAATATTTTTTAATGCAAACGAACATTACACTTCAAAATACTCATGACGCACCCGACCTTCTTGCTCCATATGCTCTCCTTGGTACCCTACACAGTTGTTGATGAACCTGGTAGAGCCCAACTTCGTATCACTTTGAAAATGCGTATGTCCATAGGCCCACAATACAACCTGAGGGTTATCCAGTACCACGTCACTCAAATCACTCATATAATAGGCATTAGCCGCATCTCCTGCGTATTGCGGGTCGCCTAAGGTTAGCAATGGAAGATGATGTGTCATCACGACCGTTTTTTTGTTAGGATTTTCTGCCAATACTTTTCTAATATAGGCCTTATGAGCGGCATGCGTATTAATCCAATTATAACTGGTAAAGGAACTCATATACCCCCCCTCCCCTGTTTCATAACGGCATTTTCCATCATACGCCATCACCTGGCGCATATTGTACATGGTTAAAGGGTCCCCACGATTCATATCGGTCCACAATGTGGCCCCCACAAATAATACCCCTTCACTTTCAAAAGTAGAACGGTCTAATACCAATACATTGTGCAGACCCATATCTTGTAAAAGCGCATTGCAACGGTCCCCTCCATTCAAAATCGTCAGTTTACCTTGGGGCCAGTAGTCGTGGTTCCCTAATACAATCAATACTTGCTTGAATTGCTTTGCTACATCCCCAATCCAAGACCATCCTGCATATTCAATGAATCGCGTTCCTATCCATAAGTCCCCGACCAACAACAAAGTGGCTTCTGCATCATCAGGCAGTAGTTCCGGCATCCAAAAAATAGGACGCCCATTTTCTCCACGCGTATTTCCTGCGTAGTGGTCTAAATGCATGTCAGAATAAATACGTAATTTCATAAAAAGGTCCTTAAAAATTTTTACTATGATACTCTTTTTTTTAAAAAAAAGCAAACCATTGGTTCCTTTAACAGACAAAACGCATGTGAAAAACATAACTTATTGATTGTAAAATAAAATCATTTTTTTAGACTAGAAAACAATCTGTAAAATTACCTATAAAATCAATGGAATACGTTCACATGCGTTTTGTCTGCTTATTATCCTACCGTGTTGATCTTATTCTACCATCTGTTATAATTTATTTTTAATTGGAGCGCGTATGAACGTCAAACACATGTACACCCACAGTCCATTGATCGAAGCACTCCGCACCGGAGATTTTACTGATGCCGAACGAATTCTTCACACCGGATATCTTATCGATACGTACCCTCCCCTGGATTGCTCTGCTGCTGTTTTTTTACAAAAACTGCCAATCTGGCAGTGTTAACGTGGCTTTTTGACCATGGCGCCGATGTGTATCAACACGACGTACATGGCCATTCTTTATTGACTATTGCATGCCTCAAAAAAACGAATCCATGATTATTCATTTATTGTCCCGCATGAAAGAATCTCCCCCAAAAGTGTTGTCTACTCCATTATTATGTTATGCATCCAAAAAAGGGCTACCCCGTATTGTTCAACACCTATTAGAACATCACTACTCCATTGATTCCGAAGACCACTTGGGAGATACCGCTCTTACTTGGAGTGCTAAGAAATGCCGTCTTGAAATCATGACCCTCGCCTTAAACCATGGAGCCAACGTTCACCATGAAAACCATGAAGGCAAGTCGGCAATCGATATCACCTATGAATATGAACAAGGTCCACAATGTGTCCTACTCTTATCGCATGGGGCGACGCTTCCTAAAAATTTTCTTAAAAATCAAAAACATATGCCTTTATACACGACGGTTCTGGACTCCTGGAATAAATATGAGGCCATTCGTCTTCAACAACATGTTGATGAGACTCTCCAAATCAAAGCCATTAAACTGCCTCCCACCATCAAAATACGAATGTAGCACCTTTCGACGCAGACTTTCGACTTCTCTTTTTTCTCGGTTATAATATATTATTTATCCCGTTTCGAATAATTATGAAACTACAACTTTTATCATCTCTCTTTCAACATATCAAACAACAAGATGCCCTCGCGGGAATTTCTAATGCCTCACTATTGCAGTGCGGCCAGAATATCCCCCAGGATGCAATGACGTCTGAAGCTATCCGTCAGATTATCGATACGATTCCATTAGAAATTTTACCACAACAACGTTCCTTTCTGTTTAACACCTTATTTAAAAATGGCTCCTTTGACGCTGCACAAGAAGATTGGACGTCTAAAAATACACAAAGCGGCATTTATCACTTATTTTTGAATGAATACCTCTTAGCACAAGAAGTCTTAGCTGCTTTACATCCTAATTTTAATGCCACACCATTTACCGCTCCTAAAACCATAGACAAATATAACATTCATCTACACGCCATCCAAACAGTACTGATGACGATTCGTGTATA
>JAVHQJ010000198.1:0-2331 GCA_036171075.1 Sideroxydans sp.
CCTCGTGCGCCAGGTATAAGAAGTACTGCTGCTGTCGGGTGCTCTGGCTTGATGAGGATGAATTTTTGGGTAACCCCAACGCGACTCTCGATCTCCACAATGTTCTCGTCTGCAAGGACAGGAATATTTACACTGGTCAGCAAAAAAATAGCCAACGAATATTTTACGATTCTTAATCTCATGCGACTTCACCGTTGTGATGGATAACAGTTATTAGACCGAAAGATATGAGTTGACTCAATTCTTCGCGTCTATGTGCGTAATAATACGGACTGCCGGCGACAGTCTCTAATTGGCCGATAGCGGCCGCCCACCTCACCCCAACAGATTAGCCACCGTCAGCATCATCAGCACGATGAGTTGGAACACCAAGGCGCGCCACACAAGGCCGATGGCGCTTTGCATGTAGTCGGCATCGGCATCGTCGCCTGTGCCGATCTCGGGGCGGAACACGGGCTCTTCATCGAGCACGATGGTCTGCCCCAGTTTCACGCCGAGCGCACCTGCACCGCTGGTGAGCAGAATGCCTGCTTCGGCATCGGGCCAGGTGGCGGCTTGGTTGCGCCAGCAGTAGGCGGTGTCTTCGAAGTTACCCACGATGGCGAAGGTGGACGCAGTGAGGCGCAGGGGTAACCATTCCATGATGTGATGCGCTTGGCGTGCGAATGCGCCGAAGTTGCCGAACTCGGTCTCGTCCTTCGTTCCCCACTGCTCGCCTAAGAACAAAGCAAGGCGATAGAGGATGGCGCCGATGGGACCGAGTCCCAACATCATGAAGATGACGAACCAGAACACGACGCCGAACACGTTGCGATGTGAGGCGAGCAATGCTTGTTCGATGGTGACACGCGCCACTTCTTCGCTACTCAACTCGCTGCAAGACTTACCACTCCATGCGGTCAGCAGGGCGCGTGCTTTATCTAATTCGTTATCGCGCAGGGCTTTGTGGATGTCGGTGAAATAATGACTGAACTTGCGGAAGCCCATGGTGAGGTACAGCACCAACACGCTGAACGCCCAAGCGAAGATGGGATTCGCCCCGATCAATATCCAGTGGATGCCGGTGACCACCACCAGCGGTGCGGCGATGGCGAGTATCCAAGCGATGCGGCCATGCTTGTGTTCGCCTGCATTGAAGTTGCGTTGGAAGAAATCCACATAGACGTTGAGCCATGTGTAGAGATACTTGCGGGAAGACAGCGGCTGCAGTTGTTCCAGCAAGAAGGCAGAGATCAAAGAGAGCAGGCTCATGGTGTCAAAGTGGCATCAGACTCGGATGGGAGAAAGATACCACAAGCCCATCAAGAGTTGAGCAGTTAAGGTCGTCGCTCCCGCCCCCCCAGTTGAGGGCAAGCTATGGCGGGAGTCCCGCTATCCTAAAAAAAGCAGTAGGACGATGAAGAACCCTTCGATACGCCCGCTACGCGTGCTACTCAGGGCGAACGGTGTCTCACCCAATGGGCGACCGTTCCGTTCGTGCTGAGTAGCGCGGTTTTATGCGCGTATCGAAGCATGGGCGCAACGCCAACTGCCGTTTCTAAGTTTAGGACAAACAAACTGGATTCCCGCCTGCGCGGGAATGACAGCGCTACTAAGCGATCATGCCCGCCGCCACCGTGTTGTTGCTGGCCTCGTCAATGACGATGAAGCTGCCTGTCGCGCGGTCTGTGGTGTAGCTATCGAACACTAAGGGTTGTTGGATTTTGAGCGAGACGCGCACGATGTCGTTCATATTCACCGTTGGGTTGGCGTGTTTCTCCAGGGTATTCACATCCACACGGTAGTCGATGTTCGAGAACAAGCATTTCGCCGTGCGTGTGGTGTGCTTAACCAGATACTTGCGGTTCTTGTCCAGCGGCGCTTCAGACAACCAGCACAACATCGCATCGAATGCCTTTTCCACTTTAGGCGGATGCGCGCTACTGCTGACGAACATATCGCCACGCGAAATGTCGATCTCGTCTACCAAGGTAAGGGTGACGGATTGCGGAGCGAAAGCCGTCTGTAGCTTGCCGTCGTAAGTGACGATTTCTTTAACCTTGGTGCTACGACCCGACGGCAGGATGGTGACTTCATCGCCCACCGATACCTCACCCGCTTCGATACGCCCCGCGAAGCCACGGAAATCGTGATGTTCTTCGCTCTGCGGACGGCACACCCATTGCACGGGGAAGCGGAAGTCGCTGGTGTTCACATCGTGGTCGATCTCGACCTTCTCCAACAGCTCAAGCAATGCAGGGCCTGTGTACCAATTCAAACTCTCACCGCGATCCACGACCATGTCGCCGACCAGTGCCGACATCGGGATGCAGGTCACCTCATGCAGATTCA
>JAVHQJ010000199.1:0-2322 GCA_036171075.1 Sideroxydans sp.
AACTCCGGGGTGTGAAGCTCAACGAAGACAAGCTCAAGAAACTGCGTCAGCGCATTGAGGAGCAGATGCAATTAGTCAGGGCCGCTGAAACACCTACTTATGAGAGCGTAGCGGTTACCAGTGGGGTGGTTCGAATACAGTAAAACGGGGGAGTGAGTCATGGTTCAAAAAACAAAAGCGTCCACTGCATTCGCCGAAGCATTTTCAAGGGTGGGTGTTACGGCACAGGACTTTGCGACAAAGAAGAAAGCAACCCCTGAAGCTCAGGCGGAGAGCATGAATATGCCTCGCAGCTCAGAAAGCAAGGGTGCAAGAAAAACTACTGAAGTAAAAGCAGGAATCGCACAGAAGGTGGCTGCTGTGAAAGATCTGCTTTCGGTTAATCAGGCACCCAGCCCAAGGCGATCTCCTGAAAAAGAGCCAAGACCGCTGCTCACCCGCGAAGACATCAAACGAATTGCAGCAAATAACGCGAAGACTCAAGCATTAGATAAAGCGCAGTCAATTCGGCAAAGCTACTTGCGCCAACCGCATGCAGCCTACAATACCCCACAGCCAAGGCCAGAAACGAGGCAGGCCGCGGTCAAGAATATCATCACAATCGCCAACGACGCCGCACCCAACCTAGGTGCATTTCCAGTCGAGCAGGAATTACCTCGTCTAATACCCCAGAATGATGGTATTTGTGCGAATTTGTTGGATGCTGAGGATGATGAGGCCGAAATCTATATCGGTCTCGATTTTGGCACGTCTTCAACCAAGGTCATCCTGCAGGATGGTTACCGGAAGGTACCCTACGCCGTACCCTTTACTCAGCCTGGGAGCGGCAACCCATTTCTGTTCCCGAGTCGGCTGTTCCTGCATGACGGCACATACAGCCTGGATAGGCCAGCTGCTGGCTCAACAAAGCCCATACATATAATCCGCGACTTGAAGATCGCACTGATGCGAAGACCAGAGACAGTCGAGTACATGCTTCACGCCACTGCATACCTTGCCCTGATCATTCGGCATGCACGTGGATGGTTGCTCTCAACGCATGGCGACACCTACAAATCCACCAATATTGAATGGGGGCTCAATCTGGGCCTTCCGGCTGAGAAGTCCGAAGACCAGAGGCTGAACAAACGTTTCAAGGCCATTGCGCTGGCGGCGATCAATCTTGCCGCACACACTGGGGATATAACCAAGCGTGTTACGGGTAAACATCTAGATGATGCAACTCGCGCGTTCGCAGGAGTGGACATTCTGGAGTTGGGGCTATCTGTCCACCCAGACATGGTCGGCATCTATCCCGAGATCGCCGCCCAAGTTGTCGGCTTTGTTGAGTCGGAGAGCTGGGATGACAGATCGCGTCCGTATATTACCCTGATCGACATAGGTGCAGGGACGGTGGATGTCTCATTCTTTTCTGTTGAGGGAAAGAACAATCGCAAATTCAGATTCTTCCAGAACAAGGTAGCTGAAAATGGTGTAATGAACCTGCATCGTGCCAGAATTGACTGGCTGCGGCAGATGCTAAAAAAGAGGGATATCGTCAGTCCAGCACTTATTTCTTACCTTGACGAGATGTACCAGCCAACAGACAGGCTTGGCGGCATACCCAATAATGTGGAGCAGTACATTAAAGGCCTGTCGATAACTGGGAACGACCACATCGACGATGAATTCAAACGACTACGTTACCGCCAACAAGTCTTTGGCCACGTCATTCGCCGAGTGCGCGAGGAGCGCGTCCCGATTGGCGATCATTGGCACGACTTACCCATATTTATCTGTGGCGGCGGCAGCCGCATGCCCCTCTATGGCGACTTAGTGTCCGAACTGAACAACACCATGGGGATCAGCTGGTTCAAGGGACATCGCTACTCACTCAGCAAACCCAAGAAGTTGATTGCTCCTGGATTAAGCGAACAGGAATACGACCGACTCTCCGTAGCATACGGCCTCAGTTTCCCCGAGATCGGAAGAATTATAAAAAGCGGAGAAATACCAAACTTCGTCGCCCCTAGACCGGCGCCACCGGATGCGTTGATCTACCCCTTGAACCAAGATTGATGATTGCCCGTAAGCCGATATTGGAGAACATTTCAAACATACCAGGACAAATAGCTGACCAGCCATTGCGGCTTGACACGTATTTTATTTTCTGTTCGACTTATCCGCGTACTACCTAGCCCTCCGGGCTCGCCTGATCGCATGTAACGCGATTCGTCTTCTGGTGCGTCATTCCAGTCCCTTGATCGCGGTCAGCCTCTGACACCGCGACGCTCGCAAGAGCCGAGGCCACATCCTTTCTCTGACCCCGCGGGATTGCATCCC
>JAVHQJ010000200.1:0-23497 GCA_036171075.1 Sideroxydans sp.
ATCGATTTCAATTGAGCCAAGGTCAGTTTGGCGCGGTTTAACTCTGGCACGGTTGACAATCCGATAGCGGAAGCCAAGGTATTACGCCGCTTCGTACTCCAAAATTTGCCAACCTTGCGATCGTACACATCGAACACCATCAACCAGTCAGGCAGCGCGGAATAGTCCAGTGAATGCCGTGCGGCGCACCACTCACCAAACAGCATCAAATCAGGCGTCAGTGCCGCAGTCACATCTTCGCCATGTTGCGCCAACCAAGTGGGCAACCTAGCAAACTGGCCGGCATGGGGAACCGCCAGATACTGTCCTCGATTTTGCGCATGCAGCACGCCATCTGCCCCGAGGGAGAAACCAAGATTAGCTCCATCCAGTTTTTCTTCCAGCACTACCTCATCAGCAAGCAGCGACTTAGCCTCCGTTGGCGATAACACTTTGTCATCGCGTGGTTCACCTTCCGCCAGCCAGGCGATATGTGGGGTATGAGGGAAGCGGAAGAATTCAAGCATCTTATCGCGCCTTCTTAGCTAACCATTTTGGATGGCACCATTCAGCCCCAATTAATTGTTGTACAAAAACGCCTGCACTTTCCATTTTTTCTTGCCAGTCATACCAATCGGTATCACATGAATTTACCAGATTACAACCACCGGTGAGTCCGCCTGCCGCAAGCACAGCGGCAACCATTTTTCGATCAGCATGATCCGTGACAACTACACTTAAATCTGGATCAGAAATTGTTGCGCTTTGTGGTTCATCCCATTCAATTTCAAAACCAAAGAGTTGGCCAGTGGAAAATTTTTGCAACACCACCTGTAGGCCATAGTCCTGCTCCGTCAGCTTGTCTCGTCGCGTCACGCCTTTGTATTCATCTACAATAATCCAACCCCAATCAAGAACGATTTCCGATTCACTTGCCTCAAATGAAATAAGCCAATTCAGCACTTTTTCTCTGAGTGCTCGGTCTTCGACAGGTGTTGCATCTTCAGCAAAAGGAGAAGTTTCATGTGCAGCACTAGCTACGAGCAATACGTTGGTATCAATAACGTGTTTACTGATCGTCATTCTTTTCTGCCCGAATCACCTTCCTTTGGCGGCAACAGCCGAGCTTTTGCTTGCTCGCGAGTCTCGCCAATGGCATCGCCAAAAAACTTATCCGGCCAATTGGCAATTGCTCCAAATTTATTGGGGATCAACTCCCGAAGTTTTGCCTGCCTACCCTCGCGCTCTATGAAATACATCGCCGCATCATTTGGGGCTATCTGCTGCTTAGCGATCAGCGTTTGCATGCGCCGGAACAGGTGCTCGGAATGTGTTTCAACGATGAACTGAACTTTGCGCTCTTTGCTCACCTGTGCAAATAACTCTGCCAACTTGCTTTGTGCCAGTGGATGCAAATGGCTTTCCGGCTCCTCAATGATGACGATATGCCCAGACTGTGCAAACAAGGCGGCGACGATGACGGGGATAACCTGCGACACGCCCACGCCGACATCCTTGAGGTTGCTGAACTGACCGTCGTTTTCGACCAGCAACTCATAGCGTGCAGAGTTACCCAAGGCGCGGATGGAAAGACCATCTGCTAGATTCATCTCCTTAAGCCAATAGATCGCATATGCGAACAGAAAACCTTCAGGAGTTATGGCCTGATTTCGTTTCTTGGCCAATTGACAAGAAACACCGCTGGCAATCAAGACATCCACAGCCTTACCACCATCGTCGCCAATATGGGCAGGCATACGACCAGCCCACACATAATCGCGTTGTGCCAACCGGCGCAAGGGTCCCAGATAGATAATTTTGCTCAACTCATCCAGCAATGCTGGACCAATCGGCTTGATCGCATCCGCCTTTTCGCCCAAGCGGTTGATCGCCGCAGCCGAGAGCGCAAAGGAACGTTCAGGGCGGTATGTTGCATGTTGTCCTAGCACCTTGCGTTCTGTCGCCAACGACAATCTATAAATGCCGGGTTTGTGACGTAGAACCGAAAACCCTTGCTCGTCTTTACCCAAACGCAGGTAGTCCAGCTCGGCGCTGCCGCCGGTGTCTTTGCGATAGCGTGCAGAAAACATCACGGAATCGGCGGCAGAACCGTCTTCGCTCCAACGGAATTCAATACCGAACTGATTGGCCGGCGTAATTTCGCTTTTCGTCGCATGGCGACAGAGCACATCATTGAATTGCCCAAGGGTGACCGAATCCTCTGCTTCAGGGTTGCCAAAATTCAAATCAAGACTATCGTCGGTTCCTTTCACCGTTTGGCGAATCAGCAGCAGGCTTTGAATCAAGCTGGATTTGCCGGATGAGTTGGTTCCCAACAGCAAGGTAAGCGGAGCCAAACGGATTGGCCCCGTGGTGTTCCAGATTTTGAAATGCTCAAGTTTTAAATGCGTCAGCATCAGTACAGTTCTCCCCGATCATATTTAAACTTTCTCGGTTACATGTAGTACCCATAACGAATCTGCGGCCGATCATGCTCTTCTAAATACTTCATGATTTCACCAACCTTTCTGGCACAACTCAGCGTGATGGGATACTTGCCATCCAGTTGGGTGTTGTTCCAGTTCATCTTGGTTAGCCCCAAGATTTCCTTAGCCAAGAAAGCTGGGCTTTGTTCGGATTTAATAATGCGTAGCTCAAGAGGTTGCGGGATATACATACCGGGATAGGTTTTGTAATACCAAATTGAGCCTCGGGTATAGAGCAACTGACGATGCTCGTCGAGCTCCACTGTTGTGCCACGATAAGGCGGATATCCCCCGCTCCTGAACAATCGGAGTCGCGAATCCATGACAGTAACAAAATCGACCGAATCAATCCGCAAATCTGATGCGGCACTCAGAAAGCCATCCATTTCGGCATCTGAAAAGTTGGATGTTTTGTGAACTACAACACGAGCCGGGAATGTCCGCAATGCGTTCCAATACTCCTCTAGAGCTGCTTTGAATAACGCAAAGGCCTGCTCCGCCGTCAATCGCGGGATCCGATCGCCTTTTTCGAGATGCACAGGAGTTCCACGCAAGATTAAGCCATTTCCAAGTTCATCGAATACCTGCGCCAGACTGGTATTCAGTGTTTTTTTATCTCGGCTACGATAGAAAGCAACTCCCAATGCGCATGAAAGAGGACGGCCTTCATCCTTTTTCAAACGCCATGGATTGGTTGCTCCCGCCTTGTAATATAAAGCCGTAGCCAGATTCCATGACTTGGTCGCATCATCCTGTTGCCCTTTGCTACCAATGACAAGTGACTCGGCACGTAGTAACTGAAGTGGCTTACCCAAGTGCATGGTCCGTGCCTTCAGCGCCCGTCGAAAGTTCAATTCCGATCCAACCTCAACGCTCGTATCAAGCTTGTCTTCATCCTCAATTGGCGCATCTTTGCTGACCGCATCGTAGATTGACTTTGGTAGCACGCAAATAATCACATCCACGGGGCGATTTTGCGCCAGAAATTTCACTTCCTCGTAGTAAAGCTCAATAGCCGCCTCGATTCGCTCGGTACGATTCTGGATTTTTCCAATTTTTTCCAGGTCCTGCTTTCTGAGCTGACGCCCCAAGTCCTGATTGAATACCAGCTCGGCATGAAATCCGGTTTCCGTATTGAATCCACAGAAATCTGGAAATAGATTTCCCTTATGATCAGCCAATGCGCCTTGAATTGGAGACTTCATCCGTTCGAGCAAGGCAGACAATGCCTCAAGGTCATCTGCTGTTCCGATAGCCCCCAGATGAATACGTGACCGTCGAGTTAAAGAGTGTTTGTCGTAAACACCATATGCAGAAATCCCTCGCCGAGGGCAAATGTGAGTGCCATCCGCGAACTCGAGCCTAGGTTCATTGATATAAGCTAATTTCATTAGCCAAACATCCTCTGTAGATATGGCACTGACTCATCCGGCAATGCCTCGGGCAATGCAGACCATTTTGACTCGTCTAGTGATGGTGCACCATCTAGGGTCAAGCTATCGCCAAAGGACAAAAATGAATCTTTAGAGTCAACTTGAGAAAACAGGTCTTCGTCGTCAATTGATCGCAACCATGCAGTGATGAACCTGAAATGATTTAAGACTGCCTGATTGTTTTCTTGCCGCTTTATCCAACTCAAGTTATCGTGGCCATACCCAGATTTCTTAAAATCTTCCCCATAACTGAAGAACCAACTGGGCGTAATCGCCATTAACCAATGATCGTCAAAACGGGCAAAGTCCACTGAGAATGACAGGTGCTTCTGTAGGAATACTTTGGACTGATCCTTCTTATTAAATTGCCGAACAAAGACTGTACGCTTGGCTTTTTTATCACCTTGCCATACCTCTTCCCGTTGATTCGGACTGTCTGGTCGGGGTAAAAAGATGAACTGCTTTTCATCATTCTCCCAACGCACGCGCTCCTGAAACAAACGTTGTTGCAAAGAGAAGCGAAGCAAGGACTTGAATACCCGCTCGTGATCCTCATCGATTTTCCAGAAATCCTGACTGCCCAATACTTCTTCGGTGCCGCGCTCTACAAGATGCTTGTAAGGAGAGTGCGACTCCGTCAAGTCAAAGAAAGTAATCAACGCACCGCTATGCACTACATAGGCGGAAGGCACGGGCGTTCCCAATTCCTGGTTGAACTCACGTATCGTTTCACGCCAGCGGCCCGGCCTCTTGTTGCCATGTCGCGCAACCAAGTCACTATTCAATTGCGCGACATACAGCTCACTTGGAAAATACACGTCAACCAAGTTAGTGGAGAGTGTCTCTGAAGGACTGACTGGTGGGTCAATGTCCTCATCCGCCAGCCCCACCGGAATACCACGTAGATATACCTTCAGATGATTGAGCGCGGCCTGAAGTTTCTGGGGAGACACATCGGCTGCTCTGGAACATACCTCTTGATAATCCCAGATGTCCTGATTGGCAGAGAGTTGAAATTTCCCGCCAGCAACAGCGTCAAGCGCTGGTTGCGAGTAGCTGCCTTGCTTGGCGGATAGAACATAAATGATCAACCGGTCATAGCGCTGCTCCAAGCCATGGCTAATGAACTTCTCAAGCGTATATTTTACCTTGGCGATGTCGGCAGTCGCGGTCACCTGAACGGCGATGCGGGCATTATCGTCAGCCAGATCAATACCTGGGAAATTGCTTTGTTCTCGATTCAAGTTGCGTAGATTTGACCAATCAAACAACTCGCGTAGAAGGCCGCACATCACATTCTCTGCAACTTTGTGAGTGTCATAGAGACCCATAGCACTCGCAGCTTCGACTTGATTGCGTAGTTGTGCAATCAGATCCCGAAACTCGTTGAGCAGATCAAGATGTTTCACCCGAGCTCACCTTGTTCCAGCTTGTCCCATGCTTCCAGCACCAGTCGCTGGGTGCGGTATTCGCCGAATTCTTTGGTTTCACTATTCTTGAGCACGCGAAAGGTTTCGGAGGGGTAGTCGGCTCCCATCACATCAGCGGGGTCAAGGATGTAGCGCAGTTCGTCGCGGGTGAGGCCGTAGGCTTGCGCGAACCAAGCATCGAGTTCTGCACGCAATTGCGCGCGACGCATCGGATCGAAGAAGAACGGCTCGCCCTCGTAACCGATGTCTTGCGCCCAAGGTTGCAGGTCGTGAGCGGTATAGGTCAGCTCTAATACTCTTGAAGAAATATATTCAATATCCGTATCTGAATAATCACTTGGCGGAAGAATTGGAAATTGCTTCAAATATGTGTAAGTTAGGTGCAAGCCTCCTACCTTTTGGCGCGCCACAAAATCAAGCACCAATGAATTGAGATTCGCCAATAATGCTGCAACAAAAGCAGGGGGCGCAGGACAAAAAATTACTGGCATTGTGTGTCCCACGCCTGAAAACGGAATGAAAGCAGAGATTACAGTTCGTTCACTAATGGCCGAAGTTACATCCTTGAAACCTATTAACCA
Organism: Sideroxydans sp.; assembly: GCA_036171075.1. Taxonomy (GTDB): domain Bacteria; phylum Pseudomonadota; class Gammaproteobacteria; order Burkholderiales; family Gallionellaceae; genus Sideroxyarcus. The sequence goes on from JAVHQJ010000200.1 coordinate 5,910, forward strand.
GTTTTTTTGCCATTGCGCCGAGACCCGCTCCAGAACATCATTTTTTCTAACAAAATAGAATGGGGAAACTGTGTAATTCGGGTTCTGATACGAATCAAGGGAGGTAGTGGGGAGCACCCTAAAACCTCTTCCATCATCTCTACCTTCATAAGAACCCGCACGGTGATCGAATTGTTGAATCATCTTTGCTTCATACAGGGGTAAGCCGTCCGGTTCGCTTCCGCTGTCGAAGAGATGACTGTCATTAGACATGTCAAACATTCGCATAAAGGAAATACCCCAAGGATTCTTTTCGGGTGTTGTATCCTCAATGAGTATCGGTGCTGCACGATAAATTTTCTTGGTCAATTCGGCATCTTGCTGGCTGCGAAAAACTGGGCATGTTCGGGTATTAGGATTGATGAGTTTGAATTCATCTGGCGTCAACATAAAGCGGCGACGCGGATCATGCACTTGCTGCGGCTGCCGCGCAAAGAACACAAACTCGGCCTTTTCAGAACTGCCAAGGGTCAATATACAAAAACGGAACGAATGATGCACTGAGGGAAAAATGAATTCTTCATTCTCAAAGGCCAGCAAGGTGGCCAGTTTTCCGTGCTGAGAAATTGCTTCAAAATATGCCTTGGTACTGTCGTCGGTAGCAATCCCCGTGGGCACGATAAAACCCGCCCGACCTGTAGGCGCAGTGATTTGCTGGATGGTTTCCGCAAACAGCGCGTAGGTGTTGACATCGCCCACGCCCGTGAGCGGATAACGACCGCCATCTTCCCCGTTGAGGTGCATGAAGATACTGGCGGCTTCGGCGGTGCGGCGGGCAGTGATGAATTCCTGAAACAAACGTATTTCCGTTTCGCACTCGCGCGCGGAATGTCCCAACTCGGGGAACAGGTGTTGCGCCAACATGCCCTCAGACAACCATTGGATTCGCTGGCTGCGTTCCGCCTTGTTTTTTGCCAGCGCCACATCGCGGTGACGGGTAGCAAAGAATTCTTCTTCTTGCAGCTTGATGCGCTCCCACGGTGGATTACCCAGCACGCAATCAAATCCGCCCGCCGCAAACACTTGCGGAAAAGTCAGCGGCCAGTGCAGCACGCTGGCGTGAGCACACGCCGCCTGCGCGGTTGCCAGTTGTTGCCGATGCTCATCGTTGCGGCTATCGCTCATTAACTCCAAATACAAGGTGGCACTGGTGGGAATGGAGTGGGCGGTGGCACTATTTTTTGGCAGCAAAAATGCGCCCAGCAACAGGGTGGCGGCATGGGCAAAGCGGCTGTCTTTTGCCTCCTGCAAACAGACTTGATAAGCGGCGGCTTTGGCGGCAATCTGGGCGGGCGTTTCGGCGGGCAGGGCTTCCAGTGCGGCGTAGGCATTGAGTGCGCTGGCTTCGTCAAAGTGCAGCAGGGACTGGTGGCGATGTAAATCGCGCTCCAATTGTTTAAGCCCTGCGGCATTGGTTTTGGCCAGCACTTTGCAGGTTTCTTTGTCATCACCCGACAATGGCTTAAATGCATCTTTGGCGATGCCTTTGCTCAACACGCGCAAATCAGTCAACCCCAATAAGGCATCACCCACTTGCAAGTGATGGTCGAGAAAACTCAATGGTTTACCTTCTTCAAAACCTTCCAACCACAGCGCGGTACGCGCCAGTTCCAATGCCATGGGGTTGCGGTCCACGCCATAAATACACCGGGCAATCACTTCACGCAGCGCATGGCGATAGTCCTGGGGTTTGACTGCGCCATCGGTGGCGCGCAAAGCAGCGAGACGTTCGGCCAGTCGTCGTGCAGCCGCTAACAAAAAGTGACCGCTGCCGCAGGCAGGATCTATGACGCGAATCGCCAACAGTGCTTCGGTGGGACTATCAGGTCGGGCAGCAAGACGTTGCTCAATGACGGGATCGAGCGCGGATTTAATCAACTCCTGCACTAAGGAATCGGGGGTGTAATAACTACCGCTGGTTTTGCGCGCATTGCCCGCCGTGGAGCCTTCCGAGGTTAAGCCCACGAAGCCAAAGGTGCGCGCTGGTATATCCATTTCTGGCACCAGCTCCAGCAGACTTTCATACACGCTGCCGAGCTCTTCCGGCCCCATGTTGCGATAGTCCACGGGAGCTAAGTTGCCGCTGAGATTGGACCAGCGCAACTGCTTCATCACTTCCATTAACGCTGCGTTAGAAAGCGCAGCGGCTTCAAGATTTTGACATTGGCTATTGGCAAACAGTCCGCCCAATGCGGGCAGCGCGAGCAACGGTTGCCCCTCGACCAAACCACGAAATACAATTTTCAATCCAGACCAAAGATCATCAAACTGATTACGCTCGCGGCGCCGCAAACAGCGATCCCGTAAACGCGCCAGTGCATAGCCGTCGGCATAGGCACGACGGGCGGCAATGCCCGCATTGCTTTGGTCGTCGGTGTGCAGCACGCCGCGCTCTTCCACGGTGAACAGAAAGATGAAGCGATAAATCAGGCGCAAGAGTTGTTGGAAATAGGCTTCTTTACTCAAGTGCCCTTCCAGCAAATCCAAGCGCAGCGCTTCGTTGGCGGGGTGTTGCAGAAAGCCAGTTCCCAGTGTGAGCAAGGCATCAGTTACACCTAGCCTTAAGCCGTCTCGCACGCGCGAGCCTTCTTCTTGCCCCGCACTACGCCAAGCTTCCCAGACGCAAGTTGCCTCACCAGTGGCTCCCCCTCCACCTGCGGGGGTAAGAAGTTGTGGTGCGCGGCTGGCATGCAACAAACGCCAGGCCATGGCAAATTCGGCAAAACGCTGACCATTGAGTAAATCTTGCAGATCGAATTCCAAATAGCTGGGACGGGTGAGCGTGGCTGCATCACGCAGCAAACGCAATTGCTTGCCATTGCTGACCAGTGCCCACAGGTGATCGCTACTGGCGTTGAGAAATTCTTGCGCCAACTGAAAGGCGGATTTTTTTCGGCTGCCGCTGCCGACAATGGCAAAGCGTGCATCGGCTTCGTCCAACCCCAAATAATGGGGCGCGACCACCACGGCAACGGATGCGCCCGCCATCAGCGTAATCGGATAGCAGCGATCGGCGAGGGTGATGCCGTCTTGCACGGACAAGCTGTGGTAACCCAGCGCATCGCGCAGCAGCTCTTGCACAAAAGCCGTGGTCACGCTCGTTGCATCGGCATCTTTACGATCGAGACTTGACGCGAATTGTTTCCATTGCGCGCAGGCAATTTGGAAAGCACGGCTGTAATCGTCCTTGAGCTTGAGCCCTTTGGGGGTGTGGTAGTCCGCTTCGGTTTGATGGTGGGCAGTGCCGAGCGCGGCTTTTTCCAATTGATCGGGGAGAAACAGCCCGCCTTCCAAACGCAAGGAAGGCAAGTTGAGAACGGTGTGTTGGCGTTTCTTAATTAGTCGCATGGCTCAATCTCTACAGTGCATCGGGCAACAGGACATAAACGCCGATGACATCTACCGGTAAGCAGGGTGCGACGGTGTATTGGCCGACATCACGCGCCGCTTCACGCACGCGGCGATGATCGTCCAAGAGAACATCGGCACGTTGCCGCGCCAGTTCGGTTAAACGCCCTGAATGCGTGTGTAAAAACTCCAGTGAAGTGCGAATTTCGCGCTGCATCAATTCGAGCGGCAAGTTGCCCGTGGGCTGGCATTGCAATAGCTCGCTGGCGTTTTCATCACTCAACCATTCAGGCTGGCTACGTCCTTTAACCACCAAGGTGACAGTCTCTTCTGCCATGAGTTGATAGGGCTGACGACGGCGGATGTAACTCAACTGATGACGCAAGCGCAGCAGATACACGGTGGTGACGACCTCAACCGCATCGGTGACCGTGGCGGCGGCACGGGCTGCAATGGGTTTGGCACCAAGCAGTGCTTCTTCCAACAGATGCTCGGCCAGCACGGTGACCAGCGGGTGACTGCGATGCAACTGGGAAAAATCCAGGGTCAGGGGTTTATCCAGAATTTCATCGGCCAAACGCAGGCGCAGGGATTCCGGCAGATGCTGCGGCAAGAAGCGGAAGTGCTTGTTGCGGCTGGTTTCCAAGGGCGCATTCAAACGGGCGCAGGCACTTTCCACAAAGCGCCTCACATCCTTGGCGGAGCCAAGCGCTTGCTGTTGTTTTTGCCATTCAGGCAAGACTTCTTCTGGGCGAATACGGCGTTGCGCAAAGACCGTGCGATTGGCTTTTGCGCTTTCTAGGGCATCCTGCCATTGGGCTTGCAACGGCTGAAGCGGCACACTGGCTTCAGCAAACAAATCAGGTGTATAGGGAACTGCCAATGAGCTTCTTTTCATCAAGGCTGCTTTGACCAGCGCCTGGCTGATACGGGCTTCGTCTTCCGGCATGGGCACGAGTACGCCGAGTTCCTTTTGAATAGCTTCACCCTTGCGCAGAATGACATTGATCACAAAACCATCGACCGGATTGTCCTGACCATAAAGCATGGTGCAGCGCACTTCTTCCGATTGCTGACCAAAACGGTCAACTCGCCCTTCGCGCTGTTCATGGCGCGTGGGATTCCACGCCAGGTCGTAATGCACCACTGCGGTGAACAGATGTTGCAGGTTAATACCTTCCGACAGGCAATCGGTCGCAACCATGATGCGCTGTTCTGCGTCTTCCATGCTTTCCACGCGGTCGCGGCGCTCTTCGGGGGTGTATTCGCCGGTGACAGACTCAATACTTGCCTTGGGGAAATTCTTGCGCAAGTGCTCAGCAACGTAGTGGGCTGTAGCGACATAACGACAGAACACCACCACGTGATAACCGTCTTTCAACAGACCTTCTAAGTGGGTAATCAGTGTGGCGAGCTTGGGATCGCCCGCCTTACCGGATAGGCGCTGCGCCTCGGCGATGAGTGCTTGTAAGCGAGCAGAATCTTGCATTTGTGCGGGCGGCTCAATGTCGTTACTGCCGAGATCATCTGCCTCACCATCGTAGAGCCGCTCATCCGTTAAGCAGTCTTCACTTTCCAGCGTGCCCTCCAAGCGGGTGCTCAATGCTTTGACTGCCGCTGCGGGTGATGAAGCCACACAACGAAGCAGTGCCAAGGTGGCGTACCAGATTAAACGGCTTGCGCCACTTTCGGTATTTTCAACCGATTCCGCTAACTCACGGCAATAGGTTTGCACATCGTCAAAAAACGCGCCCCAGTCACCACTTAATTTGTAGGTGACTTCAGTTTTCATACGCTTGGGGAAGCCGCACCCATCAGGCGATTCGGCTTGCCATTCTTCAATATCTTTGCGGCGGCGTTGCACGAAATGACGCGCTAATTCTTGACGCAACGGATCGTTTGCTGAAGTACGATTTTGCAGTGCGCCAAAGGCGGGATTGAGCAATGAGATCAGGTTATAAAAAGCGGCCTCATCCCCTGAATGCGGTGTCGCAGTGAGCATAATCAGGTGCCGCTCTGCATCCGCCACTAAGCGTTTCAACAACTCAAAACGCAGTTGTTTGCCTAGTCCGCTAGAAGCACAGGTATGCGCTTCATCAACGATCACGCATTCTGGTGCGATAGTCAGAAAATACTCGCGATGGCGTTCGCTCTTGATGTAGTCAAGGCTAACGACCACGACGGGGTGATGATCAAACAGACTCACGCCGTGGGGCAGGTCGCGTTCGATGCGGCTGGCACTGGATGAGGTAAGGACAACGGCATGGATGTTGAAACGCTGTTCGAGTTCGGATTGCCACTGATCGACCAAGTGTGGCGGACATAGCACGGCGAAGCGGCTAATTTCACCCCTATCCATTAGCTCGCGGGCAATCAAACCTGCTTCGATGGTTTTTCCGATACCCACGTCATCTGCGATCAGCAGGCGCACGGTGGTTAAGCGCAGCGCCATCAACAAAGGGACTAACTGATAGGCACGCGGTTCGACTGCGATGTTGCCGAACGAGCGGAAGGGGCCGCCACCCGCGCGCAACTTCAAGCGCAACGCATCGCGCAGCAGGAGTGCGGCGGCATGATTGCCGGGTTGCTCTGAATTAGGCCAAGGAAAGGTGGCGGGTTCAAGCAGCTGAAATTCCAGCTCTGGAATGAGCGCAATAATGTCGTCATCTGCACCACCGAGGGGACGCAAGCGTAACCAGTCACGATGGGAATCGGGTTGCACGACCCATTCGCGGCCACGGGCGCGCACCAAGTTGCCCGGCATGAAATCGTAGCTGGGCATGTTCATTGAGTTTTCTCGCTTATACCGAAGATATCGGGGTGTTGTTCAAACTGATTAATCCATTGCGTTGCATCGGAAAAATCCAGCACTCGCCAGCCCTTATCAACCAAGGTGGCGCGTTGGTCGTCTGCCAAGGGGGTTAGAAAAACCAACGTGCGCGAAGATTTATATTGTCCCGCTGCACGGGTAGCTGCTTGACCCACCGGCACTTGCGTCGCATCGGGGCGGCGCAAACCCGCCGCGTCAATCGCATTAAGCCAAGCGGACAGGTGGGGGGAATCTTCTGAATGAGTCAGTAAATCGGATGATGGATGAGGCGTAACGGATGCCACCACCTGCGCATTGGCCAAGGCCACCAGCAGTTTTAAGGCATCGACATTACGGCGATTGATGTTGGTGTGATCCGGCTGATTGAAATAGGAAAGCAGACATTGATAACAGCCCGCTTCACAGATGCTGTTGCCGTCGTGGCGCTGCTCCAGTGCCTCAAGATTTTCAAATGACCAAGCGCCTTCAGGTTGATGATGATGTAACAAGCGCAACGCCGCACTGGCCACCTGCGCCAAACTTTGCGGGTCGCTGGACAGTCGCGTCAATACACCTGCTCCACCTTCAGCGGCTTCATAAAACATCAATGCCTTGCGGTTGTCGCTGGTTGGCAAAGGTTCGGCAACCAATTCAGACTCTTCAATCTGAAAGGTCATTTCGATGCCGCGCTTGAGTGCTGCCTGTAAGGTCGCCATCGCTTCTATGGATAATTGATTAAGGGGAGCCAAAATCAATAAATTCCTGTGATCCTCGACAAAGGGAACGATGCGTTGATTGGGGACTTTATCCAACAAGGCTTCCTCTTGATCAACGCCCTCGGTCGCGGATGGATCGTCCTGCTTGCTCCAAGTGCCTGTGATCGGGTTGATATAAAACCCTAGCTGATTTTTATCTTTGCGACGACGCCACCCTCGGTTGATTCGCCACAGGCGCGCTGCGGGTGAATAGGTGAGTCCAGCCAAGACTTCACCCGCTTGTTGAACCTCGGTACGGTGCAGTTGAGTGACACCATCAGGTCCTGGTAAAAAGCGATAGGTGGTTTGCAAATCAAAACCCTGACGCTGCCTATCCTCATCGTTAATTGAGATGCGCTCAACGGGGATAGTTTCTACCGTCTCGATGCGATAGAGCTCCTTCACCCAATCATGTTCGTTGAGCAGCGCACCGCAATTTTCACAGCAGTTTGCCAACGGCTCGGCACCACCGGCTTCTCCCAAGTGCCCATAGCCGCACTGACTGCAAACCCGAGACGAAATTGTGCTGAGTTGGCTGTTGCCAGAGACATGATCGGCAGAACCGACATTCAATTTGGCACGCACGACTCGATACATGCGGCCTTGGTGATAAATCAGGCTGCGTGGACCAAACTCGGAGAGTGCAAGGAAGCGTGGGCGGCTGACCATGCTGCCTTCATCTTCCTTGCCCCCAGCATGATTGTTGCCGCGCGCGGGAATCCAAGCCATGAGCGGTAAGCGCGGGAAGTTGTAGCCGGGTAAAAAACCCTGACTGGCCAAATACCGATACGTGTAGAAATCGGAATTCTGTGTGTTACCCGTTTTCAACAAGACCGCATATTGACGCGCTGCATCACCATAACGGCGACTGGCGTTCTGCCGCTCGCCATGTGAGGCGGTATGGCTTTTTACGATTTGATCCGCCATGTCCATTTGCTTGCGCGTTGCATCAAACAAAACCCGCCAACGCTCCAATGATTCAGCAAAGGCTTGAGGAGAACGATCAATAACTTGTTGAACGTATTCCGGGGTGAACCAGTTACTGCCAGTGAGCTCATTGGTGAGTTGATTAACAACGCCCGTCGCACTAATCCGCGCCCGCTCTAACACTTCCGGATCGCTGAGCTTTTGTTGCAACTCTGGCATCAGCGGTTTGCCCGGCATCTCAAGGTCAATCAGCGGAGCAATGCTGTTATCTAATCCCACTTGAGCGCAAGCCAACCATACCGCATGGAGGTGACTTTCAATCAGATCACGGTTGGCCAAATCCAGTGTGGGCGGTTTCACAATGCCGTGCACCATTTCAGTGGCATGACGGAAGAACCACTGGTCGTGTGGACTCATGGCTGCGCAATAGGTAATGACCAGAGCTTGCTGACCGGATCGCCCCGCACGGCCGCTGCGTTGCGCGTAATTTGCAGGCGTAGGCGGGACATTGCGCAGATACACCGTATTGAGTGCGGAAATATCAACGCCGAGCTCCATCGTCGGCGAGCAGAACATCACGGATAGTCGCTCCAGAGGCGCATCGTGAGCCGGATTTTCAGACCATTCCTTGCGATCTTTATCGGTATAGCGGAAGCGTTGTTCCAACAGTTGCCGCCGCGAGGAATCTACCTGTGCGGTATGTTCTTGTGCCTCAAAATCAAATAATGGATGTTCTGGCAGGCGCAGAATATCCGCCATGTTTAGATATAACTGCCGGAAGAATGCATTAGGTTTGCTTGAATCGCCTTCGTCATTTAATGCTTCAGGAATTAAACACCAATCCATTGCGGCAGCATTTAATCGCCAGCCAATCGTGTCCTTCTCAATGGCCTGCTTGTGTACATAGCCATAATTGCTAGCGAGGTGAAGAAGTGCTGCGACCAACTCCATGAGCTCTTGATCTTTCCAGGTGGCAACTTGGCCGGCAAAGGGGGTGTTTTTCCAGAAGGGTGCTGTTTTCACTTGTTTGAGCAAGCGCGATCTCGGCCCACCACTCATTAAATCGGTACGAGGCTTACCCTTGTATTCTGGACGCTTTCCAAGAATGAGGAGTTTTGCGGTTTCCAGATTTTCATCGGATGCGAAAGCCCATCGCTCATTCAGATAAGAGAATGCGTTGTTCTTGGCTTTATCCTGCTCGACAGCATCGAGATAACGACTTTCCAAACACAGACCACGGCGCATTTCATCAAACACGACCTGACAGAGTGCCGCGCGGTTATGTGCATTCAATTTTGAAAGAACAACGCCTGCACGATCAAAACTGCCGCCATCTGCACAAAACTCGTCAAGGCCGCGATACTGAATCGAGAGCAGATTTAACTGATCAAGATTAGGATTGTTGAAACGCCAGCCACGGCGCAAGTCGCGCAGCAGGCGATAGCCAATAATAAAACGTAGGGTACGTTGCGCTTCTTGTCTCGCCAAGCCCATCAGTTTGGGTGTGCGAAGATATTCCGTCAGGGTTGCTTCATCCAGTCGATCAAATCCCAGTGCTTTGAAAACCGCATCAGCTAGAGATTCCTCGGTCAACAATCCTTGGTTATTTTGCAATGCGCCGATCAACCCCGATCTTAATGTCAGCAAAAAAACAAAGTCGTTGAAATGCCCCGCCTGTAATGCTGCATCTTGACGGTTATCAGTAAATCCCAATAATTTACGGGGATCTGGCATCCCTTCTGGAATATCTGTCTGTGCAAACAAATGCCTGAGTGCGCTCAATGTAAGAATGGTTGTGGCAGAGGATCTACCCTCACCCGACAAACTGGCCAATCGGTTAATGTCTTTGCCGTGCGCTTCATGTAATTGCCCGCAGTTAAGGCAGACTCTGAATTTCCCGGGGATATACCAATAGCCTTCCCCTCCACCTTCAATACCCTGCGGATCAAGCAGCGTGCTGTAGGGGACTGATTTTTTATACGAGTTTTTGATTCTATACTCGTCTTTGACAAGCTCTAGCCAGGTCTCAGGCAAGTCTTCCAATTTCCCATTGTATATTTGCCCTTCTGCGCGGGGGCAGAGGAAACCGAACCTCACATCTTCGTTGTCGTCTGCGGTGATATCGTCAATTTCACGCGGGCTAAATTGCACACGCCCCTGCTCCGATCTCCAGACGGGGTGATATTCCTGACCACAATCTCGGCAAAAATGGCTTGGGTAGAGCATCACAGCTTCGGCTTGGCGACCGGGTGCGAAACGCTGTGCATCGAGTGTGATATATCTTTTATTTTTAGCTTCCAAGGTTGCATGAACCTTGCCAGGACCGCTGATAAATTGATGCAGCTTGAAAGCAAATGGCGGACGACCTTGCGGCGTTTTAACTTCATGGGCTGCAATCAAAAAACGCTGTAATGCTTCACGTGCCAATGCTTCAGCGCATCCCGCATCTTTTGCCAAACGCTCACTCGCTTCCTTCAATGCAATCGGTTTGGCACGGCGAGGCGCTTCGTGTTCGGGCAATTCGATGCCAAGATTTAGCTCTACCCAAATAGCCAAAGGGTCAATTCTGAACGCCTCAAAATCAGGCCAAGCAAAATCCTTGCGCATCAACGAGGCCGGCAACATGGGGCGAATATTAGCGACATCTTTTGTGTGGTCTGTGACGCGCTCAAGGGTTTCGCCGATTATTTCGTGCTCACTAATCGCCGTGCCAAAAAGTTTACTGGAAACCTCGGCAACCGTTTTGTTTCTGTCGGCCTGTGTGCCCGTGCTGGACATGGTTGCCGACGTACCAATACAGATCAGTTGATTGGCTTGCAGGCGTTCACGCAAACGTCTCACCAAGAGTGCAACATCCGCGCCTTGGCGGCCACGGTAAGTATGCAACTCATCAAGAATCAAAAAATTAAGTCCATTGCAATGCTCAACCACTCGTCTATCCGTGTCTTCATAGCGCGTTAAGATCAGCTCCAGCATCATGAAGTTGGTCAGCAAAATATCGGGGGGATTATTGGCAATGGCCTCGCGCTCGGCGGCATTTTCCTGGCCTGTATATCGGGCTACAGTAAATGGCTGTTGATCTTTAGGATAGCCGTGAAGAAATTTATCCAACTCTTCCAACTGGCTGTTCGCCAATGCATTCATCGGATAGATAACGATGGCTAGCGTTCGAGGCGTGCTATCTACCGCCTTTGCTTTGAGGATACGGTCGATAACAGGAATAAAAAACGACAGTGATTTTCCCGATCCCGTGCCGGTAGTGACAACGTAACTTTGCTGATTATTGGCTTTGGCGAGAGCTTCGAGCTGATGTGCGTACAAGTGCAGCGGCTGCGGCTTACCTTCTGTTTTGCCAACCTGAAAAATATCAGCACATGCCTTATGCAAGATGCCATCTTGAACTAATTGCTGAACACTTCCTTTGCGCTGGTAGTTGGGATTTATTTGGATGAGTGGCTCTGGCCAATAGCGTCCATCCGCATATTGGCGCTCCACCTCTTCACGAATGTCATCAGCCGCTATCCTCGTAAAGCTACGGGAAAACTCGCTGTAATCCGAAACCAATTCGTCACGAAACGTAAAAACGTTATCCAATTTAACTCCCTCATATCGGGGTTCAATCCCCAATAATTTTAATGACGCAATGCCAAAACAATGATGTAGCAGTTGAACTGCCCACTATCGGTTAAGGACAAGATACTGAGTTACTTTCCAACACAAACAGGAACTCAACTAGAGTCCCTGTCATTTCACAAGCGTCATCTCTTCTGCAACAAAGCGGGTGAACTGCACGATGTCCCCATTCACACTAGCGCGCTCCAGCGCATCCATGTAGGCATCACGTCGCTTGACCCGTATAACTGTCCACGGATACCCACCTGATGCCAGCATGGAATTCATTAAGAAACGTCCAAGTCGTCCATTGCCATCGTAATACGGGTGAATGAACACAAACAGGTGGTGTCCCAGTACAGCTCTAACCGCCGGCTCTGGTTCCTGCTCAAGCAGATTGAACAGTGTCTCCATCGCGTCAATCAATGCTTCTCGCGGAAGTGGCGTGTGCATTGAGTTGCGGATAAATACGGGGCCGCTACGATAACCAGCCAACTGGTGCGGTTCGAGAATGCCCGCCGTTACAGATGGAGCAAACAGTTCGCCGTACCAACGATGATGCGCGCTACGCACAACCTTCCCCGAACTTTCTCCGGCAAGAATTCCTGCAATACTGGTTCTTACCGCTTGAAAAGCCTGATAGTAGCCTCGTGCAGCGAGTGCATCACGGTCCTTGTGATCTTGCTGGTCTGCTTCCGGATTCCAACCTTGCTTGGCTACACGCTCAATCAGTTCATCAGTCACTTGATAACCCTCGATGGACAAAGAGTTATAGGCATCCGCCACGTAACGCTCATCCACATCGGCTAGATAGGCCTCAATTGATTTGGGCATTCTCGGTAACGCAGGGAAGTTGGCCAGCACATCTTCGCGCCATCCTGCCCACATGGACAGCAATCTCATGGCGTAGGGTGACCGTTCACGACTGTTACCCAAGGTCGGTGCCGCGATAAAAAACGGATTGGTTTCGCGAATATCGTACTTGCTCAATTTCATGGTGTTCACGATGCGATCCGCATCCTCGGAACGCCCCACAAAACGCATTGCGCCCGCCAATCGTCCAGCAGCGGCAACCATGCCGTCGCCTGTCAGCAAAACAGACAGGAGCTCACCCGTATCCCGAATTAGATTGAGCGCAATCTCGGCTTCTCGGGGGTTGTTCTTAAATGACTGAGGGCTGAGTCTGCATAGTGTCTCGGGCAGAGACAGCACTTGAAGCCCTTTAACTTCGACACGGTTACGAGGAATATTTCGTTCATCTGGGTAGATCAACAAGGAGTTGTTGTGAGGCAAATTGAGCACCGAGGTCCCGCTCTCCTTGGTGATTACCGTAACTTGTTTGGGAATGATTGTGCTTTGGGTATGCAACAATAATGAAGCATCGACATTCAGGCAGTAGCGCCTACCAAACCGCTTTCGCAGATAGCCAGACACGAAAGACCAATAACCAGCATACCAAGCGGTGGAGTCCCCATCACGCTCTCGCGGGTTCGAACAGACATACCACCCCTTCATCACCTGACGCAGAAATCCCTCTTCCAACAGAATGACACGGTGCGCATCCTTGAGATCTCCTGACTCAATTACGCCATCATGTTTGATCTGAAGTCGCTTTAGCGCCCTCAGCGCTTCCGCCAGCTTTTCGTTCGGCTTTGCCATCCGTTCCCCAACTTTGTTTTGGCTATGCAAGATTACTTTGTTATTGTCGCCAAATATAACTTTGTTTTACCTGTTTGTAAAACTTTTGTATTTCCAAATCCATCAGTCGCTTTCGTGGCTCACTTCACCAATGAAATTTATGCTTTGTGGTTCCTCTCGCGAAGCACTCCCGATCATATTGGCCTGTAGCAATGCATTGCAGTTGACCAATCGATTTCGCAATGAAGACGCCTCGTGGCGTAAAGAAATATTCGTCAGTGTATCTGTATGGAACAGCCCGCCTCTTGGGCGGATGCGTATCCCCTGTCTTTAAACTTTTCGCAGGTGCTGATCAAATGTTTGAGTATGTCGGTCTGTAACGACCGACGGCTTTCAGGCGTCTTTTGAAGTGCAATCTTTCGAATGTGTTGTTCCGCTTCTGTCTGAACTTCGTTCAACCCAGCAATAAATTCTGATGCTGGGTAAGAAGTCTCCACATCAGTCATAAAGGTCAGTGATAACAATTTCACTTCCTCATCGTCCAAGAGGAGACTGCCGTCTCGATATTTCATAGTACCCCCTGACAGATAATCGGTGCATATGGTGCCATGCAGAGTCATAGTTGATCAAACCGCACTGCCCGACAACTATTCTCAATGTAATTCAACTGCCCTATGGCTTTAGCAATGAAGGACACTTCTGTGCGTATCGGAATAAGTTCCTCCTCAATATTGGTGACCATATCTACCTCCCAGTATTGGGCGCGCTTTAGCAATGTGCCCATATTGTAGCCATGTTTGTTTTTTGGTTTGATGATGACTTTCTTTTCCATGCGACGTGTCTTTGACGAATTCGCTCCATACCAACGCACTTCGAACCAGTTGATGGCGAGTGTGTTGTCTCGTGCGCGAGGGCGCGCATACAAGATGCTCCTTTCTGCCCAGGTCCTTCTCTTGTTCTCTGCCATGACAAAGTTGAAGTGTTGATCGCACAATATTTCAGCTTGATGCTCCAGATCCACCAATCGAAGGCGTAGGCTGTCTAGCGCCTCTTCAACGCATGGGGATTTTCTGTTCGGGCTGTTCATTTGTTTGTCCTTGTTTGCGGAATTGATGTCTCAATTTTTTGATGTTGTTAGCGCCCTGTATTACCTCTGTGCGGAAATGGTAGAAACCGCACGGCACTGGCGGAATGATTTACAGAAAGCGGAACGATTTACAGGAAATCATTTTCTAGTTCGGCCACTCGTGGATTGATCGAAACCGAATTGGGTTGCTTCGTGTGCAGATCGTTCGAGAGGTGATTTATCAGGTGCGCTAGCGCTGTGCTGTGGAACATCTGGAAACCTCACCCGCGCTGGGCCCATTTGCTAGAGTTGCGCTGGGGTTGCTCTGTGGCACGCCTGATTTCTTTGAGGTGGCAGTTGGCTGTTTTTCAACTGTGCTGCCGAGGCGCTGTGGAGCGACTGGTGTTTTTTTGGTTTCCAGTTCCCACCTAGCTATGGATTTAAGATCTTGCCGCACACTGAATTGGTCTGCGGCCACAACGAACTGGTGAATTTTATTCGTCTCATCCGGATTGTTACTGAGTGACTCATGTATCCAGATTACATTCTCTGGTCCTTCGCCAGATATCCAAATCAAGGAATCTTTCTTTATTATGTTGTTGATCATCGAACCTGAAACGGAAAGGTGCTTTTTCCCACGCGCCTCCTCCCAGCAGAAGTGGAAATTTTCAATTCCATTTTCCATTGCCCAGTCGTATAGGCCGCTGGTGAGGGGGCGCCAATTCAATTCTTTTGAACGGTCGGTAACTGAGATGTCCGTAAATACTTTTCCCAAGTCGTGGCCAATACCTGCAATAAACAGAGCTAACTTCCAGCGCGGATCGGTGATGTGCACTTGCTCTGAAGTAACGGCATCTAGGGATAATTGTCTTTCGGCCAACTGCACTGCCCATAAGCCGACTTCCAGCGAATGCCTTAGCAGCCCTCCCATCCATCGGTGGTGATGCGTTGCGGATGCAGGTAATTGCTGGACCATATTCGCCAGACGCAACATAGCGGGAAAATAGTGCTCCTCAAACAATTGCTGATCTGAAATGCTTTGCTTAAGCTCATCACCAATATCTTGGTTTCGTTCGAGCAGAATTTCAGGCGGGCATACTGGAACACCAAAATCTATTGGCGGATAGCGTGGTGGCGGCAAATCACTGCCGCCCTTCAAGGCCTGCATAGTTTGCGCAGGCGCAGGAAGCAGCCCAATTTTTCTTAGGAAACGATCAGTGATGGTTGGCATAACGTGTACCTCATTTCTGTATTTGGATGTGGTTGGTGAAAATAGAAAGGGGGAAAGAATCGTCCGGTCTTGTGCATGGATAGATGTCATGTCAGGCCACCATCCCCAATCTTGCGACTCAGAAATGCGCTCGTCGCAGCCGGAAGGCGAGCCAACACAGCATCAATTGGTAATGATTTTTCATTGAAGCGCTTTTCAGTGGCTGCAACTTCTTGAGATCTCACCGCTTCTGCCATTCGCTTCTGAGTAATAGCAATCCCACGTTCAGGTGCAAATGTTCCACTTATGGCTCGTTCTGCAATTCCTCGCAAAAATCCAACAGGATTAGCAATTGTCCGATTTAACATTGCACCGGTTAATTCGTCCAAGACTTCTTGCCATTTTGATACATCCATCCCGCTACTTTCCAATACTGCTTGGATGGATTTGCGCTCGGCATGAGATGTTTGGGTTGGAAAAATTAAGTCACTCACCACCACATGACTTTCCTTTTGTGAAGATGCGTTTGTGGTGGTGGTATTAATCTCTGAAGGTAATCTCTGCTCTATGGACGTTGGTTTTTGGGAGGACTGTGGCTTCAATCCACCAATGTCTGTAGATCGCTTTCCCGAGATGCTTAAATTTATTGCGCCATCAGCAACAAACTGATCTAGGAATGCATCCACAAATACATGATTGCGGAAGTAATGAGTCAGATTTTCTTTGCGGTCTACGTAACTACAATATCCTCGTCCGACAAATGGATCATCCGCATTCATGAATTCGCGCTTTGAATTCCAGCGAACGCCTACCGCATCGAACATCCTGCGAAATTCATGCGGTGTGCAGTTCAGTTCTTCGCACCAACTATCGCCAGGACGATAGAGTCTATGGCCTGGAATAAGATTACCTTGTGCATCCTTACCTTTGGGTTTGACAGGTTCAAGGAATTTGTAAAACCCATCCGGCTTGATTGCGAACCAGTAATCCAGCTGCTG
This sequence comes from Sideroxydans sp., assembly GCA_036171075.1. Taxonomy (GTDB): domain Bacteria; phylum Pseudomonadota; class Gammaproteobacteria; order Burkholderiales; family Gallionellaceae; genus Sideroxyarcus. The sequence goes on from JAVHQJ010000200.1 coordinate 22,312, forward strand.
CATCAATATGCAGCCTTCCATGCTGCCAGCCATAGAGCGCAACTCTTTGACATATGGAATGACAGCTTGGAAGATGGAAAGAACTCTGTTTCTCATGTCTTTCCCTTCGGTCGCCCTACGCCACAGGTGCGCCAGAAATTATCTGCCCGCGTCGTCCTAAGCTTGCGCACTACGAACTCCACAGCATTAGCGAATCGATCTGAATCGATCTCATACGCCTCAAACGCCGAAGACAGGCTAGGCATGCGCAAGCTAGACAAAATAGCCTTGCGGGTAGATTCGGCATGCGCAAAACGCAGTGAAAATAACGAATTCGCAGCGTCCGTTATTCGCAGGCGCGCGACCTCCAACACTGCGGCCATCTGGGTGTCTTCATCTTGCGCATTCAACCAAGACCTAACTTGCTCCACTTCACGCTGGTCGACGAAATTGACTTGAGGGTTCATGTTGCCACCCCCTTCTTTTCCGCTTCACGACGGATTGATTCCTCTTTCGTTGGACGCCCGACTTTGCTTGGCTTAGCGATTGCATCACCTACGGTGGCGTTAAGCTTTTGGACAACCTCTATTAGGTCTGAAGTTCGTACCATCTTTCGCCCGTCGAAATCAACCAACGGGATGGGAAAGTTCTTTTCGTTAATCTTGTTGTAAACGGTTTGTTTGGCCCAACCACAAGCTGCTCCAGCTTCTACGGGGGTTAGAAGAACTCGATTTTGAAGCAGACCTAGTAGCTGGTTCGCAGCCCATTCTTTATGAAACGGGTAATTCTTTACTGGTGTTTTGTGCATCTAACACTCCTTGAATAAAGTGCGCGCGGTGCCGCGCGAAAAATTGGTTTTTCGAGTACTGAATTTTCTACATTGAATTCGGAAAAGGGTAGCAACCTCCCGTCGCCGTTGGGGGGAGCAATTAAGTTTGTTCTGGATTAGAACCGCCGCCCAGAAATATAGGCGGACTGATTGGGGGAACAATCGTACTGAGCTGCAGTGCGTGTAAGCTATCGCCTATTCTTTAGGGGATAAGACTTCTGATAGACAGCAGTGTGGGGAGACTTTGTATCCATTCGCTAGCGAATGGATACTTAAATTTAATCGACCGAATTAAAGCCAATTATCTTTGACTCAATAGTTAGATGCTGAGTATTTTTTGGATTGATGTGCCGCCACGTTTATTTAGCGAACAATCAT
>JAVHQJ010000200.1:23597-36205 GCA_036171075.1 Sideroxydans sp.
TTTGGGTGATGCTTTTGGGTGATGCTTTTGGGTGATGCTTTTGGGTGATGCTTTTGGGTGATGCTTTTTGGCGATGCTTTTATTATCTTCGTAAATTTCTTCACAAATGTCAATATATTTCTAAATACTATTTGCAACTTCATTTACCTTTTTTATCCCTCGCCTTACCCTAATTTTTTTGCCAACTTTTCAGCGTGCAAATGTGTATATCGCTGCAACATCTTGAGAGTTTTGTGACCCGATATGCTCGCAATTTCCAACATCGAAAGGTCTCCACGCTCCGACAATCGGGACAGCGCCTCATGCCGTAAATCATGAAAGGTGTAGTCGTTGATCTTCGCTCGTTTCACAGCAGCAATGTATGCATGATAAATCGTCATGCGCGCCAAATTGAATACCTTACCGCCGTTGATCGGCACAGGCAGGCTGTTTAATACTGTCAGCGCCTGACTGGTCAACGGCACGGCGCGGTCATCCCCGTTTTTTGTTTGGCGCAACAGTGCCACGCTACGATTCTTGTTAACGTCTTTCCACTCCAAATTAAGAAGCTCGCCCTGGCGTGCTCCGAGCGCGATAGCAAGCTGGACACATGGCCACAAGCTGCGATTGCGACTTGCACGGCATTCGGCCTCTAGCCGCTTCCACTCTTCCTCTGTAAGGCGACGGTCGCGCCCTGTTCCGTCTTTGGGCATGCGTACTTTACGCACGGGATTGCCCCGAGGTAAATCTATGCCTTCTTCAATTTCGGCATAGCCAAAAAGGCGACTGAGCATATTCAACTCTTTTTTTACCGTGCTGCCCGATAGCGGCTTGCCGCGCCAAGTATCAGCCAGTCGATCATCTCGATACTGCGCTATGACTTTCTGATCAATGGCGGCCATACAATACTTCCCGAGCCGCTTCTTAAGGTGAGCGCATTGGAATTTGTATGCCTCTTTGCCATCTTCGCGTTTTTTATATTCGTGAGGGGCGTGCTCCTTAAGGAATTTGTCGATGAGATCGCCAAGGGTGGTTTGTTCTGCCTCGGTTCTATCGAAATAAATCCCCTTATCCATCTTCGACTCAATGTCGCGCGCCCACTTGATTGCCGCAACCTCAGTTTCAAGTGTCTTAGTTGTGACGGGATACCCCTTGCGCCGAATTTGAACGTGCCACTGAAAATTGCCTTTTTTTCGGATCGTTGCCATAAAATAACCTCACTGTGCCAAAAGTGTGCCAATAACTCATTTTTCAAACTAGCACAGCTTCGCAAAACCTATTTCTATTGGGTTTCAGTGGGCTTTTAATTGCCCGGCTGGAAAGCGTGTGTGGGATAACATCCCACCGCGGGTTCGAATCCCGCCTTCTCCGCCAAATGCAAAACCGTCCCCCATGGACGGTTTTTTCATGTCCACCACAATTTGGTTGACTAAATAAATCAAGTAAGTTTGAATGCGCTCCCCTGCGCAATCATATGCGGCAAGACGCATTCGCATTTTTCGATCCACCCAAATTATTGAGAGCCCAATGAAAGTTACACCAGATAACGTTAAGCAATTCATCCAACAGGGATTGGTATGCTCACACATTCATGTGGACGGTGACGGGCGGCATTTTGATGCAGTCATTGTCAGTGCTGCATTTGAAGGCAAGTCTTTGTTGCAACAACACAAGCTGGTGTATCAAGTATTGGGAGAGAAAATGGAAAAAATCCACGCGCTTTCAATGAAAACCTTCACTCCCGCTCAATGGGATAAACAGCCTTAATTTAAGCCATTTCACAGGAGATTATTTTGAATAAAATCGCATTAGACAATATCAAAAAAACTGTTACCGACAACCCTATCGTGCTTTATATGAAAGGCACTCCGCAGTTTCCACAATGCGGATTTTCAGGGCGTGCGGCGCAAGTATTGAAGGCTTGTGGCGTTGAAAAATACGTCGCCGTGAATGTATTTTCAGACCAAGAGGTTTATGACAACTTGCCGTTTTACGCCGACTTCCCCACTTTCCCCCAGCTCTATATCAAAGGTGAGCTGATTGGCGGTTCAGACATCATGCTGTCGCTATACGAGCAAGGTGAGCTGCAAACGATGATTGCCGATGCGCTAGCACAACATTAAAACCACATCGCTTACCCATAAGGCGGACATCGTATAAGCGGTGTCCGCCTTATTCATTGATGGTCGCACCATACATAGCGCGCTCATTTCGATGATGGGTTTTCCTCCCGTTCGCAATCAGAACAATTTACACTGCGCCCACTTTTGACAGACTGTGAATATCTGATGAACTATCCCAAACGCACCGCTTTTTTCATTTCAGATCGCACTGGCATTACGGTGGAAAAACTAGGCCACAGCATGTTGAGCCAGTTCGATGGTATTGAATTCCAACTCATCACCCTGCCCTTTGTGAATTCTGTTGAAAAAGCACGCGAAGCCGTATTGCGCATCAACACCGCTGCGATGAACGATGCCAAACGCCCCATCGTCTTCAGCACACTCATTTTGCCTGCGGTGCATCGCATCATCGAACAAAGCGATGCACTCATCCTCGACCTCTTCAAAAGTTTTATCGTACCGCTAGAGCAAGAGCTGGGCATGCCATCCTCGCATGCCGTTGGACGCTCGCACGAAACAGGCTCGCGCTACAACGAACGCATGGACGCAGTGAACTACGCGCTCAACCACGATGACGGCGGCATTACACGCGATTTGGGCAAAGCAGAAATTATTCTGGTGGGCGTATCGCGTTCAGGTAAATCCCCCACCTCGCTTTACCTCGCCTTGCAGTTCGGCATCTTGGCCGCCAACTATCCCCTCGTCACCGAAGACTTTGAAAACCACGCCTTACCCGATGCACTCAAACCGCTCATTCCCAAACTTTATGGACTAACAATTCAAGCAGAACGCCTCGCGCAAATTCGCGCGGAGCGCATGCCCAACAGCCGCTACGCTTCGATTGAAAATTGCCAAAAAGAAATCAAACAAGCGGAAGAAATGATGCGTAACGCAGGCATTCCCATGCTGGATGTCAGCGCGATTTCCGTCGAAGAAATCGCCACCACCTTGCTGCATTTGACGGGGTTGAAACGTTAGGAAACCACGATAAATTCGGATTTAGCTCTTCGACACATTCACAGCCAACATGATGAAGCCTGCTAGAGGGCTAAATAGGGTCAGACTCGATTAAACTTATCTCATTCCACGTTTAATTCGAGTCTAACCCTATTTAATGCATTACATATAGCAACGTTACATAGGAAAAAAGCGCAATGAAATCTAACTGGCTACAGCAACGTCGTACCTTCCTAAACACTTTAGTCGGACTCGCTTTGGTCAACCTGACTGGCTGCGGTGGCGGTGGCGGTGCGGGTGTCGTCAATAAACCAACACCGTTACTCATCCCGGCCTATTTTTTCGATCCGTTATTATGGGCACAAATTTTACCCACACATGCCCCCGCACATTGCATCATTGCAAACATAGCAACGGGTCCTGGTGTCGTGCAAGATCCGACTTGGCTGATACGCCTGAATCAGACCAAAACTAACGGGCATCAATTAGTTGGCTATGTAGACACGAACTTCGCCGCTAAAACCGTATCGGCAGTGCAAGCAGAAATCGCGCAATGGGGCTTGTTTTATAACATTGAAAATGTATTTTTAGATCAGGTTTCCGGTACAACCCTCGACTTGCCTTATTACACCAGTCTAGTGAGTGCTATACGAGCGATCAATCCGACGGCACGCATCATCCTGAACGTCGGCACGCGGCCAGTTGTCGGTTACTTCCAATTTGATACGCTAACTGAAGTCGTGGTATTCGAAGACACTTGGGCGGTGTACCAAACCACAAATTTTGGTTTTCCCGCTTGGCTAAACAACTACTGGCCACGCGCCCACATCATTGTTCACAGCGCACCTGCAACCGCATTGCCGAACGTCAATAACTTCGTTGGCACACATGCTGCGGCTGGTTACTTCGTCACCGATCAGACCACTAACACCTACACGCTCAATCTACCGAATTACTGGAGCGGCGAACTCGCTCTATAAAGAGAGTGCAGAGTTAAATAGGGGTTCGATTAAACTTATCTCATTCCAAGTTTAATTCGAGTCTGACCCTATTTAACTACCCAAGTTTAATTCGAGTCTGACTCTATTTAACTTTCTATTTAACTCATAGAAGTCATGGCGTTAAATACTGCGCTGACGTAGTGCTTCAAACACGCATACGGCGGTGGCGGCGGCGGCGTTTAAGGATTCAACTTTACCGGGCATGGGGATGATGAAATGCTGTTGCACAGCGGCTTGTAAAGTTGGCGATAGGCCAGCACCTTCGTTGCCGATGGCGAAGCCCAATTTCCCGCGCAAATCGCATGCATACAGAGAGCATTCAGCTTGCAGGGAGGCGGCGAGTAATTTCCCGTTAAATTCACGTGCAATCTGAATCAAGTCGGCGTTCTCGTAAATATCTAGCACGAAGTGCCCACCCATGCCCGCGCGCAATACTTTGGGCGACCATGCGTCGGCACAGGCGGGTGATAAAAATACGGCATCACAGCCTGCCGCTGCGGCACTGCGCAATATCGAACCGAGATTGCCAGGGTCTTGAATGTCTTCCAACAAGAGGATGAATTGGCATTGCGCTGACGTGCGCGCAGGCACGGGCATATCGACTAGTGCCAGCAGTCCATTGGGCGTCTTGAGTTCAGAGAGTTGCGCAAAAAGTGCGTTGTCTAATTGCGTTTTAGGTAATTCAGCGCAGCGCGACAACAAGGATTTAATCTCGGCGTTTTGACCTGCTTGTTCATTGAAAAGCAGATGCGAAGGTTGACGACCACTGTCCAGAAAAGCGCGCAATAGATGCGTGCCATCGAGTAGTGTTTGCCCTAGCGCGCCCCGCTCACGCGCAGAACTAGAAAGTTTAAGCAGCGACTTGAAAAATGGATTGTCGCGAGAGGTAATGCGCTTAAATTCGGACATTAAGATTCGTGATGGGCGCTTTGATCCAGCAAGCCGCCCATTTCTGCCAAAGCGGGCAATTCGCTCAAGGTGCGTAAGTTAAGGTCATCTAACAATTGTTGCGTGGTGGCAAATAGCTCGGGCTTACCGGGCGTGTCTCGCGTACCGATGACTTCAATCCACGCACGCCCTTCCAGTGTTTTGAGCACTTGTGGTGACACATTCACACCGCGAATATCTTCAATATCACCGCGCGTCACAGGTTGACGATAAGCAATAATCGCCAGTGTTTCCATCACCGCGCGCGAATAGCGTGGCGGTTTTTGTGGATTGAGTTTGTCTAGATATTCTTGCAACTCTGGACGCGAACGAAAGCGCCACCCAGTTGCAACACGATTTAATTCGATACCGCTGTCGGCATATTTTTCAGCCAGTTGGCGCAATACTTCTTCAATAAAAGCCGTCTCTAGCGGCGTGTCACTTAAGCGTTTTAATTCAGTGATATTCAAAGGCTCTTGGGATGACATGATAGCCGCTTCAAACACGCGTTTAAGCAACATGATGTCCACTGCGTGTTCCGCTTCCACCACGGCAGTGGCGGACTCATTCGAGGGTGATGGCGCGACTAGTTCGGACATAAATTTTCCCCAACGTTTCAGTTTGCGTAATCTCGACCAAGGATTCTTTTGCCAACTCTAAAATGGCAATGAAAGTCACCACCAACATGGGAATGTTGGCATCACTTTCAAATAAACTTTCAAACGGCACAAAATCGGTATCGCGCAATTGGCGTAGCACTTTGGTCATCTGTTCGCGCACGGATAATTCTTCGCGGCGTACCTTGTGATGCGCATTGATTTTGGCGCGCGTGAGCAAAGCCAACCACGCACTGCGCAAATCTTCCACACTCACATGAGGTAGCCGTTCTACTACGGTATGCTCAATCAACACCTGCACTAATTCATAGTCGCGCCCAACTTGCGGCAACTCATTAAGCTGATGCGCAGCAGCTTTCATTTGCTCGTATTCCAGCAAGCGGCGCATCAACTCGGCACGCGGATCTTCTTCGCTTTCTGCACCGCCTTGTTTAGGTGGACGTGGTAACAACATGCGCGACTTAATCTCAATCAGCACCGCCGCCATCAACAGATATTCTGCGGCTAGCTCCAAGCGATTATTCTGCATCAGCTCGATGTAACCCATATATTGCTGGGTAAGTTGCGCCATCGGAATGTCGAGCACATCAAGATTGTGTTTGCGAATGAGGTACAACAACAGGTCAAGCGGGCCTTGAAAAGTGGCCAACACAACTTCCAACGCATCCGGTGGAATATACAAATCCAGCGGCATCTCCATCATCGGTAAGCCATGCACATGGGCTACCGGCGTGGACATGGGCAAGGGAATTTGTTGGTCGGATTCAAGCATTATTTGTAATCCAGCCCCATCGCTTCGCGCACATCGCGCATGGTTTCTTGTGCCATCTTGCGCGCCTTTTCATTGCCATCGGCGATGATGTTGCGCACCAAGCTTGGATCATCCAAATACAACTGCGCACGTTCGCGCATGGGCTTTTGCTCTTCCAACACCGCTGCAATCACGGGTTGTTTGCACTCGATGCAGCCGATGCCTGCGCTGGTACAGCCTTGCTGCGCCCATTGCTGGGTCGCTTCGTTGGAGTACACCTGATGCAACTGCCACACGGGGCATTTGTCAGGGTTACCCACGTCAGTACGGCGAATGCGTGCGGGGTCGGTGGGCATAGTGCGTATCTTCTTCGTCACCTCGGCTTCGTCTTCACGCAGGGTAATGGTGTTGTTGTAAGACTTGGACATCTTCTGTCCATCCAAGCCAGGCATCTTGGAAGCAGCGGTGAGCATGGCTTGCGGCTCGGACAGAATCATCTTGCCGCCGCCTTCAAGGTAGCCAAATAAACGCTCGCGGTCGCCGTGGCTTAAGCTTTGTTGTTCATCCAACAGTGACTTGGCCGACTCCAACGCCTCGTCGTCCCCCTGCTCTTGATAACGTGTGCGCAAATCAGCATACAACTTGGATTTCTTGCCGCCCAATTTCTTGATGGCCGCTTCCGCTTTTTCTTGGAAGCCAATCTCTTTGCCGTAGATGTGATTGAAGCGGCGCGCGATCTCGCGCGTGAATTCGATGTGCGGCACTTGGTCTTCGCCCACCGGCACTTGAGTGGCGCGGTAGATGAGAATGTCTGCGCTCTGCAACAAAGGATAACCAAGGAAGCCGTAAGTGCTGAGGTCTTTCCCCGACAACTTTTCTTGCTGATCTTTATAGGTCGGCATGCGTTCCAACCAACCTAGCGGCGTGATCATCGACAACAACAGATGCAGTTCAGCGTGTTCGGGCACTTTAGACTGAATGAACAGGGTTGCATGTGCGGGATCAACCCCCGCCGCTAACCAATCCACCACCATGTCCCAAACGGATTGCTCGATGATCTGCGGATTGTCGTAATGGGTGGTCAACGCGTGCCAGTCGGCCACGAAGAACAAGCACTCGAACTCGTGCTGCATTTTCACCCAATTCTTCAACACCCCATGGTAATGCCCCAAGTGCAAACTCCCTGTGGGGCGCATCCCCGATAACACGCGATCAGCAAACATAATTCGACTTCACCATCAGAAAATAAAATTGATCAATTTAAGCATCAGCAACACCGGCGGGGTAAGTATCCAACCCAGCACTGGCGTAATCGCCAGCCCGATTAAGATAAACATGCCATACGGTTCGATACGCGACAGTTGGTACGCTTGGCGGTGCGGCAATAGGCTGACTGCAATACGCCCGCCATCCAGTGGTGGCATCGGTAACAGATTCAATACCATCAGCACCACGTTAATTTTAATGCCTATCTGCGCCATTTCGAGCAACGGTTCGGCAAAGTAGCTGCCTGGTGACATCCACGCCAGCTTGGCAATTAAGCCCCAGCACAAGGCCATAAATAAATTAGAGGCCGGCCCAGCCAGCGCCACCCATAACATATCTTGCTTGGGACGGCGCAATGCGCCGAAATTGACGGGCACAGGCTTTGCCCAACCAAACAAAATGCCGCCAACCGCCAAGGTCAGCAGCGGCAACAAGATCGTGCCAACGGGATCAATGTGGCGCATTGGATTGAGCGAGATGCGCCCCTGCTGGTACGCCGTCATATCGCCGAAATGGCGCGCCACGTAGCCATGCGCCGCCTCATGCAAGGTGATGGCAAACAGCACAGGAATGGCGGCAACGGCGATGAGTTGAATTAAATGATCCATCAGTTTTTAAGTCCAAACGGCGCGGTGTCGCCACGCCCTGCTCTTACCAACACGGGAGTCTCACTGGTTAAATCAATCACTGTTGTCGGCTCAATACCCACCGTGCCACCTTCAATAATCAAGTCAACATGGCGTTCTAAACGCTCACGAATCTCATCCACATCCGTCAACGGGAAACTCGCGTCAGGCACAATTAAAGTGGAACTCAACAAAGGCTCGCCCAACTCTTGCAACAAAGCCAAGGCAATCGGATGGTCTGGAATACGCACGCCCACCGTACTGCGTTTGGGATGTTGCAAGCGACGCGGTACTTCTTTGGTGGCTTCCAGAATGAACGTGTAAGAGCCCGGCGTATTGTTCTTCAGCAGACGAAACTGGTTATTACTCACGCGGGCATAGGTGGAAAGCTCGGACAAATCTTTACACACCAAGGTGAGGTGGTGCTTGTCATCCAAGCCGCGAATCTGGCGGATTCGTGTTACCGCCTCTTTATCATCCAAATGGCAACCCAGCGCATAGCCTGAATCAGTGGGATAAACGATCACAGCCCCCTCACGCAACATAGTGGCGGCCTGCTTAATGAGGCGTGGCTGTGGATTGTCTGGGTATAGAGCGAAGTATTGCGTCATTCAGCAGCTTTCAATTCAGGTGGCGTTTGTGCTGGCACATTATCCCAAGCTTCCCACACAGGACGACAGCCCAGTGGCAAGTCGGGCAACCGTCCAAGGTCACGATAACTTTCGCCGGGCCCGTGAAAATCAGAACCACACGAACACAGCAAATTAAATTCAGCGGCATAGCGCGCGAACTCCGCATATTGAGGTGGTGTGTGACTGCCCGTCACCACCTCAACCGCGCCGCCGCCCAAGGCCACGAACTCGCTCAACATCTCGTGCATGGTTTTTTTACCCATGCTGTTTTTGCCGATCATGTAGCGCCCGGGATGCGCCACGACAGCGATGCCACCGCTGGCTTTAATCCACGCAATCGCATCGCCCAGCTGCGCCCACTCATGCGGCACGTAACCCGGTTTGCCACTGGCAAGGTAACGCTTGAACACACTCTTCACATCTTTGCAGTGCCCTGCTTCCACTAGATAACGCGCGAAATGGGTACGCCCGATCATGTTTGGATTAGTGGTAAATTTGTAAGCGCCCTGCATCACGCCGCTGATGCCAATTTTGGCCAACTCATCCGACATTTTCTGCGCGCGCAAACCACGACCCGCGCGCACAGTTTGCAGACCTGCCATCAAGACGGGATGCGTGGGGTCAATGTTTAAGCCGACGATGTGCAAGGTGTGTTTGCGCCATGACACTGAAATCTCTACGCCGTTAATAAATCGGATGCCATGCTGAAGTGCAACCGCACGTGCCTCGTCCAAACCATGCGTGTCATCGTGATCGGTCAATGCCAACATCGTCACCCCACGTTCCGCCGCACGCGTCACAATCTCTGTCGGCGTAAGCGTGCCGTCAGAGGTGGTGGAATGACAATGCAGGTCGAAATTAAGCATCCCCGCCACCCTTCTTCATTACTTTGCCTTCTTCGGCACGTTTGCGACGCACCTCTTTGGGATCGGCAATCAGCGGGCGATAAATCTCGATACGGTCTTTCTCTCGCAGCACTACATCGGGCTTGCTCAATTTGCTAAAGATACCAAACTTGCCCTTCACCGTATCAATTTCAGGATGCTTGGCCAGAATTCCAGAAAGCTCAACCGCTTGCCCCAGTGTCGTGCCTTGCGGCACGTCAAAGGTCAGCAGCGTTTGCTTATCCGCCAAGGCGTAGACTAATTCGATAGATATTTTTGAGGATGTCATTTCGTTACATATACCTTTTCGGCGCGCTCGATGAACGCTTCAACAAAACTGCTCGCAATCTTATGAAATACAGGGCCTACCAACTTTCCCAGCAGCACACTGGAAAACTCATAGTGCAAGCGGAACGCTATTTTACAGGCTGACGGGGACAAGGCGACAAAAAGCCACTCTCCATCGAGCTGTTTGAAAGGGCCATTGAGCAACTTCATATCAATTCGACTAGGCACAGCACGCACATTACGCGTACTAAAACTCTGCTTCACCCCGTGGTAATCAATGCGCACCGTGGCGTGCATCACCTCACCCTCAAGGCTATCCACACTTGCACCGCCGCACCACGGCAAAAAGAGCGCGTAGTCATGCACATCATCCACCAACTTAAACATCTGCTCCGCGCTGTAGGGAACAATTACCGTCTTCTCAACTAATGCCATCTCTTGCCAAAGCCCGTCAATCAAAGGCTGGTAGAATATCGCAACACACCGTAAAACTCACCCCTTTCCAGTTCAATTTCGATGGTCAAACAAGGCGATGACGAACGAACGACGAAGGCAGTGCTAATGCACGACTAGGAGTGAGTGAGGAAATCAACGCAGTTTCACCGAGAAAATTGAATTGGAAATATGAGCATTATTCAAAATAAAAAGGCTTTCCACGAGTATTTCATTGAAGAAAAATACGAGGCCGGACTCGTCCTGCAAGGCTGGGAAATCAAAGCCATTCGTGAAGGTCGCGTACAACTCAAAGAAGCTTACGTCACCAGCAAAGACGGCGCACTGTATCTGTTCGGCTCACACATCAGCCCCCTCACCAGCGCCTCCACCCACATCCTGCCCGACCCCACGCGTACCCGTAAACTCCTGCTACATGCAAACGAGATAGACAAACTCACCGGCAAAGTACAACGCGCCGGCTACACCATCATGCCGCTCAACATGCACTACAAAGGTGGACGGGTGAAGCTAGACATTGGACTGGCCAAAGGCAAAAAAGAACATGACAAGAGAGCAACCGAACGTGAAAAGGACTCCAAGCGTGAAGCCGCAGCAGCGATGAAAAAGGAACGGCGCTAGTTGCTTGTGTGTTGCATCCACTAGTTGAATCCAAGGTTATTTAACCGTCACTCACTTGAAAAAATATGCGCCTACTTTTCATTCTAATCACCCTCCTCTCCTTCCCCCTTCACGCACACTCGAAAGGACTCACCATGTCTGACACTAAACAAATTGCTTATCTTTCCGGCGGCTGTTTTTGGGGGATGGAGGAGTTAGTGCGGCAGATTCCCGGGGTGACTGAAACCGAGGTGGGGTATACGGGGGGCGATCTGCCGAATGCGACTTATGACATAGTGAAGATGGGGCGCAGCGGGCATGCGGAGTCGCTGAAGATTGTGTTTGATTCCAAGCAACTCACCTACCGTCATTTGTTGTTTGAGTTTTTCCGCATGCACAATCCCACCACGCGTGACCAACAGGGGAATGATCGTGGAACGCAATATCGTTCAGCGATTTTCTATGTGGATGAGGAACAGAAAAGGACAGCCGATGCCGTGATTCAAACGGTGGATGCATCAGGCGAATGGAAAGCGCCGGTGGTCACCCAAGTTGTGCCATTCAAGACATTCTTCCGCGCTGAGGATTACCATCAAGATTATCTAGTGAAACATCCTAATGGCTATACCTGCCACTCGATTCGCCGCTTTAAGTTGGGCGAGTAAGTTTCGACTTTAAATAACTCGCTCGCCACCTTTTTGTATGGAAACAACTTCTTGTCCGATTGTATTTAGAGCTCTCGAATAAAATTATCGGCAAAGTAGCGATTGCCAATTTTGTTCTCTAAATACTGAGCATTTCCAGCTCCAAAATAGATATTGAGATACTGGTGCGAGCTGACACCTATATTGCCAACAGCTTGATGCGACCGAGTCATTGCTGAAACAATTTGTCCATTAGGCGCGTATTCAATTAACGCATTGTCCAAGCCAATCCACTCACTCGTATTTTTATCATGTTGCAAATAGAAGTGTTGATCCAGCATCGAATTAATCATCTCCCCCAAAGCAGGCTTGTAAAGTTTGACTACACTGTTGCGAGATTTTGCAAAGGCGACATAACGTTGAGCGACTTCATCGTTTAGCGGTGAATATGAATAAACCTCCATTGCTGACATCATGGATTTAAAATTTCCTGTCTGATACATAGGCTGACGCACTGTAAATGAAGACAGGGATAATTTTTGGAACTGGAAGCCCTTGGCCTTTACATCTAACTCTTTGTTCAGCCCTTCTTCTTTGCCGTCTTCAGACAGAAAGTAGAATTGATCAACAAGCGATTTGTCCGTGACTTTTTGATACGCCTCTAAACGCTGTTTTGAAAAATCAAAAGCGTCAGCGAGATTGTCAAAAAAACCTGCGTGACTATTCGTGGCGTAACTGGAACAAGCCAACATAACTGCAAAGAAATACGTTTTAACGTGTCGAGCAAATTGCATGATTAGTCTCCCTTAAGGGCACCTCTAATAATTCCGCGATATTTGCGAGCCGAGGCCCACATCATC
>JAVHQJ010000201.1:0-2296 GCA_036171075.1 Sideroxydans sp.
CGGATTTCATCGAGTTAATCGAAAACCCGTTTACACAAAATTCCGGACACCCCCTATTTTGCGCTTTCCATTTCTTCCACTTCTAAAGTAGTCGGCGTTGTCGTAATACGTTGACGTTTTATTGTCTTCCGTCCAACCTGGGATACCCAACAAAGGAAGGTAATCCTCCCTCAAATTAGTCGCCGTCAGAAGTAGAATTTTCTCATTTAGCCTTAGAGGATTTTTTACATGAAGTTATCCCGATTTACCGACAGTCAAATCATCGCCATTCTCAAGCAAGCCGAGTGCGGCAGTCCTGTTCCAGAGCTGTGCCGCGAGCACGGCATGAGTTCCGCCACGTTTTACAAATGGCGCAGTAAATTTGGCGGCATGGATGCATCCTTGATGTCCCGCCTCAAAGAACTCGAAGATGACAACACGCCGCATCGCGGCTTGTTGCGGCGGACACTTACTTGCGCAGCAAGTTATGGGGTAGCCAAAACCGCAGGCTCAAGAAGATGTATGCCGAGGAGCGCATCAAAGCCGAGATCGTCGCGGAGGCACTCGCAAAAAAGTGGTAACGCCATCTTGCCGACGTGAGATGGCGCAACAAGCCGTAGCAAACCACAGAACGCCCGTTAAACTCGCTTGCCTAGCCTTCGGCATCAGCCAGACCTTATCGCTACCAAGCTGTGCAATCGGCTGAGAATGTCACCATTGCAGACTGGCTGATACGTCTGACCCAAAGCCAGCGCAACTGGGGATTCGGACTATTCTTTCTGTACCTACGCAATGTCAAAGGCTACGGCTGGAATCACAAACGGGTGTATCGCATTTACCGTGAGTTGGAACTGAACCTGCGTATCAAACCGCACAAGCGCTTGATTCGAGACAAGCCGCAAGCCTTGGCTGTACCAGCCAACGTGAACCAGTGCTGGTCGATGGACTTTATGCACGACCAACTATCGGATGGGCGCAGCTACCGCTTGTTCAATGTGATTGATGACTTCAATCGCGAAGCGTTGGCGATTGATATTGATTGCTCACTGCCCGCAGCGCGGGTGGTGCGTTCCTTGAATCAAGTGATTGAATGGCGCGGTAAGCCGGTGGTGATACGCAGTGATAACGGCCCTGAATACATCAGCCAAACCCTCAAAGACTGGGCGGCAGAACAGAGGATACGCTTGGATTTTATTCAGCCTGGCAACCCGCAACAGAATGCGTACATCGAACGTTATAACCGTACGGTGCGCTATGACTGGTTGAGTCATTACCTGTTTGAGTCGATTGAGGAGGTGCAAAATTATGCGACGGATTGGATGTGGACTTACAATCACACCCGCCCGCATATGGCACTCGGTGGCATCACACCGAAACAGAAGTTAGCGTTACACGTCGCAGAAGTTAGCGTTACACGTCTCTACTTCTGGCGAGGGCTAAAATTGGGGGGATTACCGAGGATTTCGCAACTTCACCAACTATCGGGCGAGAATTCTGTTTCATTGTGGCAAGTTGGATATGAGTTTAGCTTGATAAAATTCACAGTGAATATGACGGTGAACCGTTTTATTAAAGTGGTTTTGCCCTTGCTACGCAAGGAACTTTATTTTACGAACTGCATACCGGCTTTCGCCGGTATGACGAATTTATAGAGATGCACTTAAGGTTTCTTTGGGGTGGTGTAGGGCACTTCTTTTTGGGGGGCTTCCCAAGTGGTTTCATAGCCAACAAAAAACTGTCCCGGTACGATTTCTTTCTGACGGGTCACTACGCGGAATGCGTGACCATCTGCAATCTTGGGACGGCAAAACTGTTTTTTTTCTTCGCTCATAATTCTATCTCCTTGGGTTGTAGAAAACGGTGCGCCAAAAACGGGAAGTGTGTCAACAGGCTTCTTTACCTTTCCCCCTTTTCTGGCGAAATTATACGGGTTGTCAACGCGTGTAATGCCCTCTCTTTGGGATTACATGGCGTACCCCCCCTTGGGGGTTCTCAACATCTCCTTTGAAGCGTGGGATGAGGTGAATGTGGACGTGAAAGATGCTTTGCCCACCCGCTTGTCCCACGTTGACGCCGATGTTGTAGCCGTCTGGCTTGAACTCCTCGTCGAGCAATTTCTTTTCCGCTTGGATGAGGGACATGCAGGCGGCCACTTCTTCCGCTGTCAGTTCAAAAAAACTGGCGACATGGCGACGCGGGATGACTAAAGTGTGGCCCGGGCTCGCGGGGTAGGAATCGCGCGCACTAAAAGCAAGTTCATGCAGTAGCGATACCCCACGCGGGTCTTTGCAAAACAGGCAAGGATTATTGGGATCTC
>JAVHQJ010000202.1:0-2277 GCA_036171075.1 Sideroxydans sp.
ATAGTGGTACCGATCATACCGGAACTGAATATAAAACTTTTTCTTCGCGATAGCGCATGTGCACGGCAACGCCGATAAAAACCGAAGGTCACCAACAGAATTGCAGTCCATAAAAAAAATGCATAAGAACTGATTTTAATAAATCCAAAAGCCGTCTTG
This sequence comes from Sideroxydans sp., assembly GCA_036171075.1. Lineage (GTDB taxonomy): Bacteria > Pseudomonadota > Gammaproteobacteria > Burkholderiales > Gallionellaceae > Sideroxyarcus. The sequence continues at coordinate 160 of JAVHQJ010000202.1, forward strand.
ATGTATACGAGTTCCGGATGCATAATAGTTATTTACTTTTGCCTTTAGATGCGGTGACGGTTGCCTTGATTTTTATCATGTCGTTTTTATAATTGATGTTCATGGATCCGTCCGCACTATATCCGGTGGCATCCTGCGAAATGATCATAGAGATAACTCCGGTGGCACCACTTTCTGACATGGGAGCCTGGATTACCCCGTCTGTATAGGTAAATGGCAGTGGTTTTTGGTCTTTCCCCCCGGATGAAAACATCATACTTCCCCCTGTTTCTCCAGATGGAGTAAGGGAAAAGGATATGGGCATCGCTTTTCCTTTCATCTTATTCAGCCCTTTAATAATCTCACCAAGATCACACCCACTGCTGAGATCCTTCGGCAGAGTGCCTCCTTCTTCAATGGCTTTTTTCAGTTCGTCAGAGTATATGACATCCGTAATCGTCATAGATCCGTTCTCCCACATTCCGGCAATATCCGATAATTTCGGATACAAGTTTATTCCAAACCGGCTCTTTAGATACTCCCCGTATTTCTTTTTTCCATCAGGTTCGGAAAAATAAATCCTGGCTCCCTGAACAATATCGCTTACCGATATTGCCTTGTCCATGATAAGCCCCTCTTTAGTTGATAGATCAAACCGGTTGGTATCATTCATCATTTTTGTCATAAAATGGGAAAGGACATCCAGGGTGTTTTCATAATCCAGACCTTTATCCAGTCCCGCGGGAGCAAGTGCTCCGTAAAAAAAGTCGGCTTTTTTAAAGGCATCTACCATGGTACGAAGATTTTCTTCTTCTTTTTTAATTTCTGCGTCTTTCTCTATCCGGGTCGCAAACTGGGTGCGGTACGATTCTTTAACTTTTGCCCGGGCCGATTCTTCCTCTTTTTCGGTAAGCGCGGGCATACCGGCCTCTGTACGGATTTGATTTTCTTTTGCGATTGCCTCAATCTCCAATTGACGGCTGGCTCCTTTCATCTGGATCCAGACGGCATCAAAATCTTTTTTGTCGACGTTGTATCCCCAAAACGCTCCGTTGGCTCCGTTTTTATACGCCTGAAAGGCCGCTTCCACTTCCGCATTTTTCCAGCTTTCAATCTGGGCACCTACCACCTGCACGGCAATTTTTCCGGCCGTGACGACCAGAAATTTGTCTGCAATCTGCTCTCCAATGATTTTTGCTGCGTCTTTGTACTGGCCGGCCTCGATATTTCCAAGTGCTTTCCCGGCGGCAGCAATATCACCCGAGGACCCTGCGACCGAATTTAGAGCTTTGGAAAGGACAGACTTAGGTACCAATTCGACGATCTTACTGCCACAGAGCGCCGCTACTTTCTGACCTCCATCAACAATGTCTCCGCTGGCATACGCTTTGACGACGTCTGCATATCCGTCATCCTTGAGGATATCGGCCAGTATTTTTCCTTTGGTGGATTCGTCGGAAATACCCAGCTTTTTGAGGGTCATATCAATGATCTGATTGGTGATGTAGTCGGATTTTTTATTAAGCCCCTTGCGCAGTGTTTTATCAAATGCGGCAGATTTAATCCAGTTTTCCGTAATTTTGGTCTCATCATCAACTTGATTGAGTCCGAATATACTAAAATGATACGACTCAAAGGTCACCAGACTTTTTTCCAAATCCACCGAAACCGGACGGATGGATTCCCACGCAGTACCGTCATAGTAAAGAACCCGGATCTTTTTGACTTCGATATCTTTAGGTAATATGGCCGGATCATAGGCCATAGTAATCTTTATTTTTTCATTCAAACGGATTGGTTTGTCTCCGGCGGAGATTTCTATGGGAGAGCCAAGTGGAGTCATTTCGGACTTTATATAATTAGGAACTTTGTCCGGAGTTTTTAGTTCGACCACAGTATCTGAGTCAAATGTGCCTTTGGGTAAAACAACATGAACACCGTTGGTTTTAAGATCGCCAATCGTTGCCTCGTTATTTTTCCCACTGGTAACCTTGAGAGGAACCGCTATTTTCTTACCATATTTCCAGACGATACTATTTGATTTCACTGAAGTTAAAAAATACAGAATACCACCGCTGATGATAAAAGCAAGAAAAACAAGAAGCAGAATTTTTTTCATAAAAAAACTCACTTCAATAA
>JAVHQJ010000203.1:0-2272 GCA_036171075.1 Sideroxydans sp.
CGTCATTTGGAGGAGAAGTTTTTACGTGTATTCAATAAGATAATGGAGTTGATTGAGACACCTCATATTGACGACTATCTTTCAGATTTACTGGTAGATAAGCGCAACGGTAATCGCGCGGGTTTTCCGCCTGATGTTGCATCGGAAATTATGCGTTTGAGCAATTACCTATCGGCACTTCACGCGCATCCTGTAGACGGCGATGTGTGGGGAGATATTTCAGCTTATCAGCGCAATGAAATTATGCTGTTAGGGTTTGAGTTTTCACCTAATGGACTGCTTAAGTCAGTCGAAAGTGGTAACCAAGAAGCGGTGCGTTTATTTTTATCCAGCGGTGCCGATTTGGAGGTGCGAGACGAGCGTAATTGGACGCCCTTGATGATTGCGGCTTTTAATGGCAATGAGGAACTTGCACTGTTGCTTATTCAATGTGGTGCAAAAGTGACTGCCCATGATAAGAACGGTTACACATCACTGCATTGGGCTGCCTTTAATGGTTTTTCTAACGTGGTTAAGGCGCTGCTTCAGAAAGGCGCAGATCCCAACAAGATGAGTGACTTTGGTTGGACTGCGCTCATGCAAGCGGCGACGCGAGGTCATTTACTCGCTTGTGCCTATTTGATTGCGGCGGGGGCGGATACAAATTTGACCACCACAGATGGTTGGAGCGCCTTACATAAGGCAGCTAACAATGGACACACAGAAATTGTGCGGTTGCTTTTGGATAAAGGGGCGAATCCGCTTGCGCAATATGGGGATGGAAGCACCCCCATTTCACTCGCCGTGAAAGCGGGACATAGCGGGATTGTGAATTTATTAAACAAGGTCTCCGCGCCGCCTAAAAATGCACCACCCACACCTGCGCCAAAGCATTTTGAGAGTCTGAAAGTAAAGCTTGGGAACTGGGGTTTAAGTCAATTTCCATTGATTGTGAAGCACCACAAATTGCACCATTAACTTACTATGCGGCACTCTCGCACATCGCCCATTAATTTACGCATGTTTCGCTTATTCAATAGACTTCCCCCGTCCGTGATTGCTTTGCTGTTGCAGCTTGCCGCTTGGGTGTTGGTGTGGGGAATGCTCACTGTAACGGGCTTGCACACATCGGTATTGCAGCTTGCATTGTTGTGTGGCGTGCTTGCCGCCGTGTTGAGTTATTACGCTGGGTTGGCTAGGTGGTGGTGGTTTATCCAACTGTTTTTCGCGCCGGCTTTAGTGTTAATGCTGGGACTGCAATTACCGCCTTATCTGTTTCTTTTTTTATTCTTGCTCTTGCTGCTTGTCTACTGGAGCACCTTTCGTACCCAAGTTCCGCTCTATCTTTCCAGTCATAAAGTGTGGCAAGAACTAGAGCATTGGCTACCCGCAGCCAAGACAGACGTGCGCTTTACTTTTATGGATTTGGGGTGCGGTTTAGGCGGCGTATTAACGCATCTGGCACGGGTGCGACCCGATGGATTTTATACAGGCGTGGAAGCTGCGCCCCTGCCTTTTTTGTGGAGCTGGCTACGCACCAAACTGGGGGGGTATCGCAACTGTCGAATTGATTGGGGTAGCTTGTGGGATTGCGACTTATACGATTACGACGTGGTATTTGCGTATCTATCCCCCGTGCCGATGGAGCAGCTTTGGCATAAGGCGCGCGCCGAAATGCGCCCTGGCACCTTATTCATCAGCAGCACCTTTTCTGTTCCAGACCAGTCGCCTCAAGAATCTATTCAAGTCGATGACCTCCACCATTCCACCTTGCTCGTTTGGCGCATGTGAACTGGCCCCAAAGGTTAAGGAAACTCTGATTAAGTCGTCACACCGGCCTGTCGACAGGCTCAAGATAATCTGCCCTGCGGTCAGGGCGGTGTCCAGCCAAAAAAATAGGCCGTGCAACAGACTGATGAAACGGATTTATGAGTTAAGTGACATTTCGTGGAGGTTTTTTCGTCTTCAAAGCCCGTGTCTATTGGGCAAAGCGGAATAATTAGACAAGGTGGTAGTCTAATCCGATCAAAAAAACACTGTTCTGTCTGTTCACTCCCTCTTCAAAAACGCGGACTAACAGCTGCGGGAACGCAGCGCTGGTATTGCAAAGGATGTACAACCAGTTCGATACGACAACGAGCTGACACTCAAGAACGCCACCATCGCACCCTCTTCACGCGATGGCTAACGGGTAACCAATCCTTATCTGAAATAGCCCAAACACAACGTATCAGTCGGCGAACACTTATCCGCTGGTTCGCACCGTTTTGGAAGGCTGCACACCGTCCGCCTC
>JAVHQJ010000204.1:0-2268 GCA_036171075.1 Sideroxydans sp.
TACGAGTTTGAGAATTTCTTGTGCATGTTCATGTGCGTGTACGGCATACAGGGAGTGACGTATTTTTCCCTGTTTATCAATGATGAAAGTAGAACGCAGAACAGAAAGTTTCTTCCCCCCGCCTTCCATTTCTTTTTCATACATCACGCCATATTTTTTGCAGACACGTGCTTCTGTGTCTGCCAACAACAAAACGGACAAGCCGTATTTGTCGCGGAAGGAAGCGTGACTAATACAGTCGTCACGGCTAATGCCCACTACCAAGGTATCCAACTGGGCAAACGCTTCATCTAAATCGGTGAATTCATTGGCTTCGATGGTGCAACCTGGAGTGTCGTCTTTGGGATAAAAATACAGTACGACATTGTGTTTGCCCTGTTGCGCGGCCAACCTAAATTCTTGCATGTCTGCATCCGGCAATTCAAAATGCGGCGCATCCATTCCCGCTTGTAGCGGTGTAAATTGTTGTAGTGTCATCGCTTCCTCCTGCGTTCATTTTATCTAACTTTAGGCCGATTCAGCGCCTGAATTTGCGTTCCCCCTTGAGCTCGGGGATATAATTCACCCATGAAAAATACACTACTCGGCGGGCTTACTCCGCAACAATTTCTACGCGACTACTGGCAAAAAAAGCCACTTCTCATTCGCCAAGCCGTGCCCGGCTTCAACGGCCTTCTCAACCCGCAACAGTTAATTGACCTTGCCTGCACCGAAGATGCACAAGCGCGCTTGGTGACCCAGAAACGCGGCAAATTCGACTTGCGGCATTCGCCTTTCGAGCCCAATGATTTCAAGGGTTTCGGCAAAGTAGATTGGTCTGTGTTGGTGCAGGGGGTGAATCACTTTTTACCTGAAGCCACCGAACTGATTAAGCGTTTCAACTTTATTCCGCATGCTCGCCTAGATGATTTGATGGTGAGTTATGCCCCCAAAGGCGGCGGTGTTGGCCCTCATTTCGACATCTACGATGTATTTCTATTGCAAGGTTACGGCCATCGTCGTTGGCAAATTTCTACTCAAGCCGACCAAACGTTGATTGAAGGCGCGCCGCTGCGCATTCTGAAAAATTTCAAAGTGGAGCAAGAATGGGTTCTTGAACCAGGCGATATGCTTTATCTGCCCCCGCAATGTGCCCACAACGGCATCGCCGAAGATGACTGCATGACCTATTCCATCGGTTTTCGTACGCCTTGGCATCAAGAATTGGCAGAGCAATTTTTAGTCTATTTGCAAGACCGCGTAGCAATTAAAGGCACCTATGCAGACCCTGACTTGAAGTTGCAAAAGCATCCTTCAGAGATTGGCGTGGGGATGCTCAATCAGGTGGCCGCCACTATTCGCAAGGTGCAATGGGATAACGAAGATGTAGCGAATTTCTTGGGTTGCTATTTAAGTGAACCCAAGTCGCATATCTATTTTGATGCGCCAGAAAAGCCTTTGTCGGCCGCTAAATTTACGTTGTCCGCACAAAAAAATGGCGTCGTTTTAGATTTGAAAACCCAAATGCAATGCTACGGCAGCACCGTGTTTATTAACGGTGAGGCGTACCCCTTAAATAAAACTGATTATCGTGTACTGCGCGAGTTGGCCGATTCGCGTGTGCTCCTCACCAGTGATGCGCACTCGCCGGCGGTCTATGCTTTGCTACACGAATGGTATTTGGATGGATACCTAACGCCAATCAGCAAGCGGCGTTAATTTGAAGGAGGGCAAGCCATGAGCGACACACTACTGCAACACAGTCCTTTCGATGGGGGCGCTGAATACATTGCAGCGTTGAATACAGTGTGTGGCTTGGCTCAACGCACGCTCAACATCTTCGACAAAGACTTCGCCGACAGCGGCTTTGGCACGGAGGCACGCTATAACGTGTTGCGTCGTTTTTTATTGCGCAGCCCGCACAATCGCCTACAACTATTGGCGCACGACACACAGCATTTGGTTCGTTATTGCCCACGCATGATGATTTTGCTGCGCGAATTTAGTCATAGTATGGCCATTCATCAAACTCCTGCTCACCTACACCAGGTGACCGAACCCTTCGCTGTGGCGGATGAAAGTCACTCTGTGCGGCGCTATCACTTTGACGATACACGCGGCTTACTCGCTCAAAACGACCCCGAAAGTGCGCGTATTTTGAATGCGCGTTTTCAAGAAATGTGGAGCGCCTCTCACCCTGGGGCAACCCCGACTACACTTGGGTTGTAATAACCCGCAGTATTTTCCAATCCAGACATGAGCCTGAACGAAGGTGATTTGTGAGGTGTT
>JAVHQJ010000205.1:0-2264 GCA_036171075.1 Sideroxydans sp.
TTGAGTAGTTGATATTCTACTGGATTGACACAGAATTTCTAACGCTCCCGAAAAATATGAAACGGAGATAAAAACAGCGATGTGTTTATCATCACTATAGGGCATGAGATACACAGAACCGATGAGATACGGCTGATGGAGATGAACGTGTTCTCCATGCTACGATTGCCGATTACCAAAGGGGCGTTTGATTCGAAGATAGATGAGTATACGACATTACGAAACCAAAGAGACAGAGGATAAGATGAACCGCATACCGATTTTTGGAAGTTTATTGCTCGCTACGCTCCTCTATGGAGACGCTAATTTCGATCTACTGCGCTTCTCCTACATCGGCGATACGGCGAAGATCATAGAGTCGCTGAAAGCCAAAGCCCATCTCGAAGCCCGTGATGAGGATGAGATGACACCGCTCTTGCTCGCGGCGTATGAAGACAGGATGAATGCCGTGAAGCTCCTTATCGATAAGGGTGCCGATATCAACGCTACCAGTTTCAGCGGTCGCAATGCCCTCAGCTACGCGGTACAAAATGCCAATCCCGAGATGGTAAACCTGCTCTTATCCAAAGGAGCGGCGCTACTCCTCGATGGGAGTGAACAGGATATCCTTTATAGTGCGGTAGGGGGTAAAAATCCAGATGTGCTCCGCCTCATCCTCCCGTATGAAAAAAATCTCAACCGTACCTATCTCAAAAACTCCGATCAAAAAGATGCCCGAAATCTTGTCAAAACCACCTTGCTGATCCAGGCGGTGAACAGCGGCTCTTTGGAGAACGTCAAGCTGCTCATCGAAAAGGGTGCCGATATCAATCAAGCTAATGATCGGGGAGAGACGCCGATCCTCACCGCACTGCGTGAGAAAGAGTTTGAGATAGCGACCTATCTGGCGGATCACGGAGCCAAACTCGATGTGCGTGATGCGATGGGCAATACGGTACTCAGTTACGCCCTAAACCATCGCAAAAGTGCTTTGGCATTGCGTGCGCTGGAGGTGAGCGATCTCTCCGTATGGTTCAGCCGTGATTGCGTTCGGGCAAAAGATTGGGTTTTGAATGAGGAGGAAGATATCCTAGCGGATAAGAGTGATGAGCTAGAGTGGAACACCCTCCACATCGCCGCGCTAAACAACCAATCCGAAGTGATCAAAGTACTCCTTTCCAAAGGGATGAAAATCGATGAGCCAACTCGTGGAGAGATCGAAAAACTCCCCGCACTCGCCTGGGCAATCAAGCGGGGGAATTACGAGGCGTTTAAAATGCTCCTCGATGCCGGAGCCGATCCGTATGAACTTTACAAAGGACCGGGGCAGGGGGATACGGGTCTGATGTACGTTGCCGGAGGGGGAAGTTTGTATACGCCGCTTTCCTATGCGATGACCGGAGATTCGGATAATCCGAAAATCATCAAAACACTCCTATCTCTTCCCCACTTCGAGAACTATGCTAGAAGCGAAACCCATGCGTTTTACAAATTTATGCTCATTCTCGCCGCCGATGAGGGGGGGGTAAGCGGCAAAATTATGCCCAAGCAATCGTCGAGCGGTTCAAGAAAGAGGGGTTTCGCCCTAGCGGTTCGGATATCGAACTGGAACAAAGTGCCTCACAAAAACAGGAGCCGAAACCCTCTGAAACAAAAAGCGTTTATACCCTTATCAGTGAAGCGCTCACAATCGGAGACATCGCCGCGATCCAAAAGCTCAAAGCTTCAGGAGTCGATGTGATCAAGGGATATGAACGCGCACCAAGAATGGCAATTATCGAGCATCATCCAGAAATGGTACTGCCTCTGATCGATTTAGGTTACAACGTTAATATGGAAGATAGCGATGGTGATGGTATCCTCCACACCATCGTCACATATACGGATAATCCAGCGAATCGGGAAATCTTTTTCGAACTCATCAAGCGGGGGGCTAAACTCAACCATGCAAATCATCAAGGAGAAACTCCTCTGATGAAGCTAGCCCGTTGGGATAAAAGATATCCGGAGTTTCGGGAACAGCTGATCCAAAAAGGGGCAAATCTGGGGAATGATCCCAAAGCGATTGAGCGGCTCTATACATTTGAAAATTATAAGAAATTAACAACCTTTGTGAACGATTCGCGTCTTCACAGTAATCTCGAAAAGCTCTATCGTGATAGCAATCTTACCCATGTGGGGGACTGTTCAGAATTCTGTGTCAGTATCCAGTAGTTCCTAAAATTGTATCATAGAGAGCCTCTTGCAAATCTCCAAATCCACTCTCTAATTTAAGGTAATTGGAA
>JAVHQJ010000206.1:0-2264 GCA_036171075.1 Sideroxydans sp.
CAATCTCGTAAACGCACGACATGAAAAATCACATGTGACATGCAGGAAACGAGACCTTGCCGTCGTTCGTGACGTGCAGGTTTCGGAAAATTCAGGTGCCCATTAGATTTATGAAGCAAACGTGCCTATAGAAGTTTTAACTTCAATACTGCCGCAAAAATATGAAGTGAAAGTACTTTCCATAACATCCTGAATTTTTCGGATGTCATATACAATTGGGTATTGAACAAATACAGCATCGTGCATAGGTATCAACAAATCAACTTCCCTTTCTTCGCAGAGCTTTACTAAAGCTTTTTTGAATATCAATGAAGCGGTTCCTTGCACTAGTTGGCTTATGCAGCTTCGCCGTTCTTTGTAGGTGACGAAAGTGGACTGTAGTACCTTCAGGTGATTGCCCTCGGAAGTGCGTACGCTCCCTGTAGTAATGAAGTCTTCGACAACCTTTTTTTTCCATTCCTCAAAAACTTGAAACTTGCGAAAAAATACTACTGCTCGTCGCCTCTCGGCCCCCAACTCTTGTGCGGCATCCCCAAGATTCTTTACGGACATGCCATAGGCAAATGACAAAAACAATCTCTTTGCATCTTTGCGCCGCTCAATATTTTCAAATATTTCTTCTGCAGTTCTTGAATATAGATCTCCACTGTCATAGTAGCTACGCATCACAGGATCGAGCGAAAGCGCAGCCATTATTCCGACTTCATACTGAGAGTAATCGACGTACCCAAGCTCTTTCCCTGTGTCGGCCACAAAAATATTTCTATATTTTCTTGCTATGCTTTGAACTGCCGGGTTTCGATACGTTATACGCGATGTTATTGAGCCGAACGAGTCAACCAAACAATGAACGCGAGTAGTTTTGCTAGAGATATCGTTAAGTGCTCTACGAGTTTGTTCGAGTTTCAGTAGAGATAATACTTCTCCACCAAAATTATCTGCTATCGGTAAGTAATGAAGGATGTAGTCAATAGATGCTTCATCGAGACTAAATCCTTTTTGTTCTACGTAGTCGCGAATTGCATTGTCACACGGGACCTCAAAAGGCAAATTAAATTTGCATCCAAAGTTCTTAAGTGCCCTATAGAAATCAACGCTGATTTCACGTTTTCTTTCTGAAATAACAGCGCAATCAATTTTGATTCCCTTGCATGCCGCCGTCCAAAGGTAATTAAATACCTTTGCCTCAATGTTCATATACCGTTCCAGTTCACCTTCAAGCTCTGCTTTTTCTTTAAAACTTTGCCACTTGGATCGGATAACACTAAGCACACCTGTATAAATATCTGCACTAAAATCAGACTGTGAAAAAAAGGAGCGCACATATCTTTGCAAAAGGTCTTTGTCTTCCGCGTTGCGAGTTAGCGCATCGGCAATGCTTTCCTTATCAATTGGATTGTATTTTGGAGAAATTCCGGCAATGGCACGTGAGAACTCCCTAATATCAATAACGTGAGCAGGGAGAGTGCCAGTGTTATCGTAAATCGATTTTGCAATAAGCCAGAAATCGTGTGTTATGAGTAAATCCTTGCTTTGTGCAATCTCGGCTGCGGTCGTCTCTATAAGCACTGTATCAGACTCAAGAAAGAATCTATCCTTTCCATTGTTGGACAGATCTTTTTGAAAAAGAAAGATACGTTCGCGTAAGTCAGTCATATGGGCTAATTTGATCGAAGATTTCTGTAATATCTCCAATCGGAGCCCTGTAATAATATTTGTCCGTCAATGCCTTGTTCTCTTTGATTCGTCTTACAGTGCCATTAAGCCGATATCCGATTTTTGGAAGCAATCGCCTCAAAACATTTTCTTGCATATCTTGTGTCGCAATCAGAAATGACCGTTGATGCTGATATGACCAGTTGCGGTCAAATGAATCAATATATGGTTCTAATAAATCAGATCTGCCACTTTTTCCAAGATATATAAATATCGCAGGGATTTCTGGAGAAGTTATATCGCTTTGAATTCTGTTTAACGCGCATTTAACAAGTTCGTCAGTAATATAACCCTTCGAGGTAAATAATAGCCATAAATTGTAGTTCTGCCATGAATATATAGCTCGCCTATCGTCCAGTAGATAGCCTTCTGTTTCGGTGAGCAAGCTGTTTGCGTTCGGCACACAGGAAGCAATCTTGCAAAAATAGTCTGTTGAAGCAGGTTGTTCGTTAATTAGTATGAGGAGTGCTTTTGAGATTTCTGGAGTTAATATTTCTCCAATATCGAAAACATCTGCATCTGCGAGCGTTTTTAGTCTGTTAACACAA
>JAVHQJ010000207.1:0-2239 GCA_036171075.1 Sideroxydans sp.
ACGGTGGAAATACACACCTTCGTTCAGGCTCATCTGTCATTGGACAAGGCTAACCCTCGGAAATGTTTTAAGAATCGGGTATAATCCTCGACCTTTTCAGCGGCCATAACACAGTGCCGCTCATTGTTATGAAGTACCAATAAACTTTGGAAATCCACACCATGGCGACTCCGAAACAAGCTAAATCTACCCCTGCTGCTAAAGCGACACCTGCGAAGGCTGCTCCCGTCAAGGAGGTGTTGCCTGTGGCTAAACCGGCCGCCAAGCAAACTGCGAAAGACAAAGCCGCAGCGGCTGCCGCTGTGGTGGCTATGACCGACCCCGCGCAAGATATTGAAGCGCGTCGCACGCGTTTGAAAGCACTGATTTTGTTGGGTAAGGAACGCGGCTATTTGACCTATGCCGAAATTAACGACCATCTGCCTGAAATGCTTGAAGTCGAGCAGGTGGAAGGTGTCGTGAGCATGATTAATGATATGGGTATCACGGTGTGCGATGTTGCACCTGATACTGAATCATTGGGTATGACGGAAGTAGCGCCCCCTGTCGCCGATGAAGATGCGGCTGCGGAAGCGGAAGCGGCTATCTCTACGGTTGAATCTGAGTTTGGACGTACCACTGACCCCGTGCGTATGTACATGCGCGAAATGGGTGTGGTGAATTTGCTGACACGTCAGGATGAAATCGAAATCGCCAAGCGTATCGAAGACGGTTTGAAGCACATGATCATGGCGATTTCTGCCTGTCCTGCAACCATTGCTGAAATTTTGATGTTGGCGGAAAAAGTACGCACCGACCAACTCAAAATTGATGAAGTGATTGATGGTTTTGTAGAGCCTGAAGTCGAAGCGCAAGTGGAAGAAGAGGACGACGAAGAGGAAGAAGAAGTCGAAGCCGCAGAGGATGAAGAGGAAGATGAGGCCGCCACGGCTGCTGCTGCCGCAGCGAATCTAGCGCAACTGAAAGTTGATGCGCTGGTGCACTTTGACATCATTGGTGATCTATTTTCGAAACTAGGTAAGTCATATGAAAAGCATGGTTATCGCAGCAAGCAATACGACAAGTTGCAAGAGCAAATTTCGGATGAATTAATGCAGCTGCGCTTTGCTGCCAAGCAAGTGGATGCTTTGTGCAATACCATGCGAGGTTTGGTGGAAGAGGTGCGCGGATGTGAGCGCTCCATTCAAGAATTTTGCGTGACTAAATCGCACATGCCGCGCCCTCACTTCATCAAAGTGTTCCCTCAAAATGAGCAAAATTTGGATTGGGTGAAGCAAGAGATTAGTGCGAAAAAACCATACAGCGATTCGCTAGTGCGTCACCAACATGCGATTGTTGAGCAACAAAAAAAGATGATTGCACTACAGCAACGCGTGGGCATTCCCATTCTTGATTTGAAAGACATCAACAAACAAATGACAAATGGCGAAGCGAAAGCACGCCGTGCGAAGCGCGACATGATTGAGGCTAACTTGCGTCTCGTTATTTCCATCGCCAAGAAATACACCAACCGTGGTCTGCAATTCCTCGACCTAATTCAAGAAGGCAACATTGGCTTGATGAAGGCCGTGGATAAATTTGAATATCGTCGCGGATATAAATTCTCGACCTATGCGACATGGTGGATTCGTCAAGCCATCACACGCTCCATCGCCGACCAAGCTCGCACCATCCGCATCCCCGTACACATGATTGAGACCATCAACAAGATGAATCGTATTTCGCGCCAAATCTTGCAAGAGACGGGTGTGGATGCAGATGCCACCACGTTGTCTATCAAGATGGAAATGCCAGAAGACAAGATTCGAAAAATTCTGAAAATTGCCAAAGAGCCTATCTCAATGGAAACTCCAGTGGGCGACGACGATGACTCGCACTTGGGGGACTTCATCGAAGACGGCAATAGCCTCGCCCCTGTTGAAGCTGCTGTGTACGACAGCCTGCGTAACGTTACCAAAGACATCTTGGATTCGCTCACCGCGCGTGAAGCTAAAGTGCTGCGTATGCGTTTCGGTATTGAAATGAACACTGACCACACACTTGAAGAAGTCGGCAAACAATTCGACGTTACTCGTGAACGTATCCGTCAAATAGAAGCCAAGGCACTGCGCAAACTACGTCACCCTTCGCGCTCCGAAAAGCTCAAGAGTTTCCTTGACGGCGAGAGCTAAGCCTTACGGGCCTTTAGCTCAGTTGGTTAGAGCAGAGGACTCATAATCCTTTGGTCCCCGGTTCAAGT
>JAVHQJ010000208.1:0-2236 GCA_036171075.1 Sideroxydans sp.
GTGCGAAAGGAGAGACTCGAACTCTCACGCCGCGAGGCGCTGGAACCTAAATCCATATCCCCTATCGCTCCGTAACCGTTACCGTATAATGGTTCCAGCCAGTTCACAAGTGAATTATCTGGAAAATTCTGGAAAAACCATCATTCGACCGAAGCGGAGAATAACACATGAAGAAGCCTGTTAAAAACCAAAAATCAAAAAACCAGATGGAAAAGGTAGATAAAAATATCTACCAGTATGGCGAATACAGCTTCCAGGTAAAAATGATGGTTGCAGGCCATCAAGTATCAAAAGTATTTGATTTTCTCGATGAAGCACGGACATGGCGAGATCTTCAACGCGCTGGAAGCTCCCTCGACATAGACGAAAAGCGCATTTTTGAAGCACGAGCAAATAAGCGTTCTGCCCTTACATTCACGGTGAAGCAAGCGCTTGAGCGCTATGCAACCGACGTCACTCCTGCGAAAAAGGGAGCCGCCGTTGAGCTTACTCGCATAAATAAAGCCAAGAAATCAGCACTGGCCGGAAAAAGCCTCTACATGGTTACGCCCAAAGATGTTCTGGCCTTTATGGATGAGATCGGCGGAAGCGATAACAACAAACGCAAATATGCCAGCTTGATTTCACACCTTTACAGAATTGCTGTTAAGCGCTGGGGAATGGCTGTAGAAAACCCCGTGAGTGGCAAAATCGAGATGCCCAGCAATGGAAAGCCTCGCGACAGAAGGCTTGAGGGAAACGAGGCTGCATTGCTTTTGAAACACCTCACCGGTGAAGCAAAAAGTGTATTTGAGTTTGCTATTGAAACCGCAATGAGACGCGGTGAATTACTTTCGCTGACATGGAAAGACATTGACATCAAAAACTGCACCGCCACATTGAAGGACACGAAAAATGGTGAAGTGCGAGTTGTCCCGCTTTCAAGCACTGCCATCAGAGTGCTAAATGGACAAACAAGGGGGATCGGAACCGGCAAGGTATTCAGTATTTCCACAAGGCAGTTACGAAATGGCTGGGAGGCGGCCAGAACTGCGGCTGAAATACCTGATATTCGATTGCATGATCTGCGCCATGAGGCTGCCAGCCGACTTTTTGAAAAGGGTTTAAACGTAATGGAAGCTGCCAGCGTCACCGGCCACAAGACACTGTCCATGCTCAAGCGCTACACACACCTGAATCCAACCGATATTGCAAAAAAGTTGGGGTAAAGAATGTTAAGGCTTGCGCGAAAATAGTGATACGCCGACACAAAAAACTTGACACAAATAATACGGCAGTTAGAATACCTACATTGCTGAACAGTAACCATACGTTATTCGGTTCTGTCAGCCTATACAAGACCCCGAAAGGGGTCTTACCATTTACTAAATCCGAAAGGACATATTATGTTGTCACGCGTTGCTACATTCGTGGATGCTGGTTATTTTTTTGCAGCATCCGCCCAAGTTGTTAAAGGCAAGCAAGTTCCACGCCGCAGTCTTCGCATTACCTCCCCTAAAGAACTGCTACAAGCAATATGCAACCTATCGAAAGACATCTCTGGCAGCAATGATGTACTGCGTACTTACTGGTACGACGCAATGCAGTCATCTCGCCCGTCACTAGAACAAACGGAAATTGCTATGCTTGCTGGGGTCAAGCTTCGCCTTGGTACACTAAACAGCGCCGGGGAACAAAAAGGGGTTGATTCGCTTATTGTCACGGACATAATTGAGCTTGCGCGTAACAAAGCGGTTGCTGATGTAATTCTTGTTTCTGGGGATGAAGACTTGCGCATCGCGGTGCAAGTTGCACAAACTTATGGCGTCCGGGTACATATTTTAGCAATCGGCGAACACGCAAAAAATGTTAGTCAATCTCTAAAAATGGAATCAGACTCTTTCCGCTGTCTCGATGCGGACTGGCTAATTAAGCACCTAGATTTTACCGAATCTGCGCAAGCCTCCACTGCAACACCTGTCGTGCAACCAGCGCAAAAGAAAGACGACATCACGATAGAATCGGCAGCAAGCGAAGTTTCAAGCGATCTACTCAAAGGCCAGGCAGCAGAAGTAATTGTTGGCTTGAATGAAAATTTTAAGACCAGCCAATCAGTCCCCCCTGAATTTGATGGGAAACTGATTGCAAAAACCGCACTC
Organism: Sideroxydans sp.; assembly: GCA_036171075.1. Lineage (GTDB taxonomy): Bacteria > Pseudomonadota > Gammaproteobacteria > Burkholderiales > Gallionellaceae > Sideroxyarcus. Next base: position 2,139 of record JAVHQJ010000208.1, read on the forward strand.
ATCCTAAAAAGAGATTTAATTGGCGATGAAAAAAGAAAAGCTCGCGGCGTATTTGTAAAAACAGTGAAGAGCTTGTCTGGCGGAGCTTGAACGGTCTC
>JAVHQJ010000209.1:0-10764 GCA_036171075.1 Sideroxydans sp.
TCACGCCCAGCATCGCGCTCACCGCGATTGATGCCGATGTCATCAAAACCTATGTCGAATTGGGGATGGGGGTGGGTATCGTGGCACAGATGGCGTATGTGCCAGAACGCGATAAACATTTGAAAATGATTGATGCGGGACATTTATTTGAGGCCAGCACAACGCGCCTTGCCATGCGCAAAAATCAATACCTGCGAGGCTTCGCTTACCATTTCATCGAATTGTTTGCCCCCCACCTCTCCCGCGAGACCGTGAGCGAGGCGTTGCATCAAAGCGTAACAAATGAAGGCTAAAGCACTTTGAAGCAACCTTTATCAGCCAACTAACCTTAAGCCCACTCAACAATAGTCTGCGCAAGCTGCTCCGCTCTGCGACATACTGAAATTGTTAAAAATACCCACACGGACATCTTTCATGTTCGCAAACAATAAGTTGGGTTAATATGCCGCGCCACCCAATCACTTTTTTCTTGCAATGCACGAACCCGAACAAAATACCGTCCTCACTCTGCGACTCAAACATTTGTTTGAGTCCAGCAAAATGACTGTGAGCGTTAGCGTTTTTCTCGCGCTGATTATTGCCATCATGCAAAACTCGGGTGCACATCCCGCATGGGTATGGCTATGGGTAGCAGCCATTCTGGCAATTTCCATCACGCGGCTGTGGTTCATCGCACAATTTCAAAAAAGCCCTACCCAGCATCCACAACTTAATCGTAAGCACTTATTCATTTTTCGCCTGCTGGTTTTAAGTGCCGGCTTGTTATGGGGGTCAACAGGGGTGTGGCTGTATGTCCCGCAGGACTCCCAACAGTTACTCTTTTTAATTTTCGTTTTAGCGGGGTTAAGTTCGGGAGCCATTCTTGGCAACGCCGCAGACAGAGTCAGCGGTTATCTTTTTTCACTCACCGCCCTACTCCCCCTCATTGCTTCGCTGCTGCTAGATGGCTCTCATATCGCCATTTCAATGGGCGTTGCAACAAGCTTGTATTTAGGCTTTATTTTATTTTCTGTGCGTCTGCTTAACCGCACCATCACCAACAACATCCGCTTGTCGCTTGAGTCGGAACGTCATGCCAACGAAATCAATCAGCGTGAAGTGCGTTATCGCATGTTGGTGGATACCAGCAGCGAGTGCATTTTGATGGCGCAAGGCGAACACATTCAATTTTGCAATGCACAAACAGTGAAAGTCTCTGGATTTAGCGAAGAGGAACTTTTAGCGCGCCCCTTCATTGAATTCATCCATGCCGATGACCACCCCATCATGCTGAAGAACTACCACCGCCGCTTAAATAATGAAGTGATTCCCCCTTATCAGGTGCGCCTACAAACCAAGCATGACGGATTCATATGGGTCAGTGTGAGTGGTGCAAACATTGTGTGGGACGATGCCCCTGCTAGCCTTAATTTTTTATCCAACATTAACGCCATCAAACTTTCCGAAGCAGCCTTACAAGCTAGCAACCAGCGCTTTGAAGCCGTGCTCAAAGCGATGCCAGACTTATTGTTTGAACTGGATATGAATGGCCGCTACCTCAATCAATGGGGTACGCGCGATGACTTACTCGTGGACACTCGTTCTAAACTGATTGGCAGAACATTGCAAGATGTGATGCCCGCCGAGGCCGCCACAGAAGGCATGCACGCCCTGCAAGAGGCCGATAAAACAGGCCATTCTTTCGGGCATCAAATAACCCTGCCGCTTGCGCATGGCTCACACTGCTTCGAGCTATCCGTGGCAAAGAATGCAGCCACTGGCAGTCATGAAACCAGCTTTATTGTGTTATCACACGACATCACGCCAAGTAAAAAATTAGATGCCCAATTGCAACAGCAACTGCGCTTTGCGCATGGACTGAATCATATTGCGAAAGCAGTAACAGACCACGATGACACGCATAAAATTTTGGAACGCGTAGCACATACCGTGGGCGAAGTGCTCAATGCCGACCGCGCGCTCATCTACAACATTGATTTTGATTCGCATCAAGCGATTGGCCTATGTGAATACCTCAATCCACAACATCCTGACATTACGCCCACCCTCGCAACCTACCCGCTAGATGTATTTATTGGCGCAGCTAGCGAAGCGCGACGCACACACGCTTGGCTCGACAGCCACCATGACAAAATCAATCCACATCTCATTGCAGATGGTTCGGGTGTGATTTTGCATCAGCATATGAACATCCAATACGTGTTCTGGTATCCCTTCGCTTTCCGCACCAACAGCTATTACACCCTAGCCTTAAATCATCTGTACTCTAACGAAGCCTACTCGCCTAAAGTCATTGAATTCCTAGATTCGGCCAGTCAGTTGGTGGCGGTTGCGTTAGAGAAAATTCGCTTATTAGAAGAACACAAACAACTCTCTAATTTTGACGCTTTGACGCATCTGCCTAATCGCCGCATGCTGACCGCGCGCTTGCAACAAACACTCGCTGCCAGCAGCCGCACCCACCAGTTAGGCGCTTTGCTATTCATTGATTTGGATCACTTCAAAGTAATCAACGATACCCTCGGGCATGCCATTGGCGATCTGTTACTCCAACAAGCTGCGGCGCGCCTCACTAGCTGCGTACGCGAAGAGGACACCGTGGCGCGTTTGGGCGGTGATGAGTTTGTGATATTGCTGGAAGGCCTGCATGAAAACCCAGTTGACGCTGCCATCCAAACTGAAGCGGTAGCAAGAAAAATTATCGCTGCATTGAGCCAACCGTATCAGCTTGACGCACATGAGTATCGCAATACCTTGAGCATAGGTGCGACCCTGTTTGGCGAACACCCCGCCACCATAGATACCTTGTTCAAAGAAGCTGACATTGCGATGTATCACGTGAAAAATGCGGGACGTAATGACTTCCACTTTTTTGATCCCGAGATGCAACGCCAAATTGAAGCCAAAAATACACTCAAAATAGAGCTGCGCATTGCGTTGCTCAACAAGCAATTCGAATTGCATTACCAAGTTCAAGTGAATAATGAGCTACAGCCCATTGGCGTGGAAGCCCTGATTCGCTGGATACACCCACAGCGCGGCATGATTACCCCGCTTGAATTCATTCCATTGGCAGAAGAAACCGGACTGATCGAACCCATTGGCTTATGGGTGCTGAACACTGCCTGCGCACAGCTGCATGCATGGCAGCAAAATGAACGCACGCGAAGCTGGGTAATGGCAGTCAATGTATGCGCGAAGCAATTTAATCACCCCGATTTTGTAGCGCAAGTCCGCACTTTGTTGCAGCGTCATCACACCCAATCGGGAACGCTAAAACTAGAGTTGACCGAAAGTATGCTGATTGAAAATGTGGATGCCACGGTGCTCAAAATGAAACAACTGCAAGCCATGGGCGTGCGCTTCTCCCTCGATGATTTCGGCACGGGCTATTCTTCTCTGCAATACCTAAAACGTTTGCCACTCGACCAACTCAAAATCGACCAATCTTTTGTGCGCGACCTAGAATCTATCGTCAGCGACAAAACCATTGTGCGTACCATCATCGCCATGGCGAAAAGCTTACAGCTAGAGATCATCGCGGAAGGTGTAGAAACACCCGAACAAAAACAAATCCTGCTCGAAAAAGGCTGCGTTAATTTTCAGGGTTATTTGTTTGGAGAACCGATGCCGATTGCGCAGCTTGAGCAAGAATGGCTGGCTCAATAAATCTGCGCATCAAAATCACTCGCAGCGATTTTTAAGGTGAATCAGTCTCGCATCAACATCCCGCCGCGCTGCATTCTGCCAAGCACGCCTGAATTTCATCCCAACAAGGACGCACCTCGGGGTTAACGTGCAGGCAGCGTTGTTGCAAGGCTTGCAGCAGCGCATCCTTGGCATCACAACATTGCAACAACTCTTCGAGTAAACACCCAAACGCGCGCACTTCAATTTTTTGCAGACGCATCACTGTGACGACATCGTCAGGCGGCAAAAATGACGCTGCGCCAAAGTCGCCCAATAAACATTCACCCGTCACATTCCACAAAATGTTGTGCGCGTATAAATCGCCATGCAGCACGCCGCGTGTGTGCAAGTGTTGCGCTGCCTGCGCGATGCCCTGTGCGATGCGCAAGGCCACCGCCAAACTAAAACGCGTGCTAGGTGCATACACATCGCGGGTGCAAGTTTGCAAACTGGGTGGATTGGCAAGCGTCACAAATTCAGATGCGATGAGCGACATCACCAAGCCCAATTCGCCCTCGGGATGGGCGCTAATTTTTCCATGAATCGGAATCAAATGAGGATGTTCGCCTGCGGCAATACATGCGGCTTTTTCGCTACGTGGCAAGCCGTCACTGGTGAGCGCGCCTTTGAATAATTTTACCGCGACCGGATGATTCCCTTGCTCGGACCGGCGATGCGCGCGGTAGATGATGCCCGATGCGCCCTGCCCCAACACCTGTTGTAGCTTAAGCGAGTGCCAATCAATATGCGGAATAAGCCGCCCCTGCATGGCCGCACGCTCCCACGCATCACTAAACGGATTGCCTGCGTACGCTAGCCACGATAAGTTAGGCAAAGCCCATAAAAAATCAGGCAAGTGCGTCAGCTGATTGGCGGCAATGCGCAGCAATTCCAGTCTGCTGCAACCCGCCAATTCGTCGGGGAGTGCCTGCAAACGATTGCCTGCCAGCATGAGTTTTTGTAGCTGCGTACACTGCCCTAGCTGCGCAGGCAACGACGTCAATTGATTGTCCGTCAAAATCAACCAGCGCAATTTTGGCGGCAATGCGGCGGCGGGAAGGTGTTGGATTTGATTCGCCTTAAAACCAATCATTTCCAAATTAGCGCACTGACCTAATACCTCGGGTAGGTGCGTGAAGCAATTATCCGAGCAAAAAAGAATGCGCAATTTATGCAGACGCGGCAAATCTGACGGCAGGCTGGAAAGTTGGTTGCCTGATAGATTGAGAATTTCTAAAGAGTCGGCGAGGCTAAAAATTTCGGGCGGAAATTGTGTCAGCTGCGCGGATAAATCTAGGCGCGTAATACCCGCCAACTGACCCGTTTGAAGCGCGTGAAGCGTGTGCATGAATGCGTCTTTAATGCAGGCTGCGTTTAGAAAAATCGCGCGGACGGAAACCCAATGCGAATAACACCGCGAAATACACAGCGAGACCCGCGCCCACTAATCCTGACAAATGCACCACACGCGCCCAGCCTGTTGCCTCTAACCAGTGCTGCTGACTGCCCATGCCAAACCATAGTGCCGCGCCCATCGCGCTCACAGCCAGCAAAATTTTGAGGAAAAATTTTAACCAGCCCGCTTCAGCGTGATACACGCCTTTTTTGCGCAGCAAATAAAACAAAATGCCTGAGTTAAAACACGCCCCCAAGCCAATCGACAATGCCAACCCTGCATGATCCCAGTCCAGCCCTTTCACAAAAATCAGGTTCATCAACTGGGTGAGGATGAGGGTGAGGATGCCAATTTTCACGGGGGTTTTGATGTCTTGTTTGGCGTAAAAAGCGGGCGCTAAAATTTTTACCAAAAGAATGCCCACCAAGCCCACGCTGTAACCAATTAAGGCATAGCTGGTCATCACCACATCGTGCGCAGTGAATGCGCCGCGTTGAAAAAAGGTGGATAGCAGCGGCACCGCCAATAAGCCCAATGCCAAGGCGGCAGGCAGGGCGAGCATCACGGTAAGGCGCAAGCCCCAATCCAGCAATTTGGAATACTCAACGTGGTCGCCACTGGCAAAACATTTAGATAAGGAGGGCAGCAAAATTGTCGCCAGTGCCGCCCCCAGCAAACCCGACGGAAATTCCATCAGGCGGTCGGCGTAATACAACCACGACACGCTGCCCACCACAAAGAACGAGGCGATGATGGTGTTAAGGATGAGGCTGATTTGACTAATCGACACACCAAATAGAGCCGGCCCCATTTGCTTGATGACGCGCCACATACCTGCATCTTTGAAATTCAGGCGGAATGTGGGCAGCATGCCAATTTTTTTCAAGAACGGCAGCTGAAAAGCCAGTTGCACAAAACCCGCGATAAACCACGCCCAAGCCAAGCCGATGATGGGTTGCTCGAAATAAGGCGTGAGCCACAACGCCCCCCCAATTAAGCAAATGTTCAACAAAATGGGCGCAAAGGCTGGCACCCAGAATTTGTTGTAGGTGTTGAGGATAGCTGCCGCCACCGCGACTAAAGAGATAAAGAAAATATAGGGCGAGGTGATGCGCAACATGTGCACCGTCAAATCAAACTTAACGGGATCTTTGATGAAGCCGGGCGCGGTGAGATAAATAATGAGGGGCGCAGCGAGGATGCCGATTAAGGTCACCGCAAACAAAATTAAAGCCAATATGCTGGTCACATGATCAACCAGTAATTTGGTTTCGGCAGCATCCCGTTTCTGTTTGTATTCACCGAAGATGGGCACGAAGGCTTGCGAAAATGCGCCTTCCGCAAACATGCGGCGCAACAAATTGGGCAGGCGCGTGGCTAATACATAAGCATCGTTGAGAATGCCTGCGCCAAACATGCTCGCAATAATCACGTCGCGCGCGAAAGCCAAGATGCGCGACACCAGCGTCAGACCGCTGATGGTGGCAAGCGCTTTAAGTAAATTCATTGCAAGGCGCGGGATGCAACACTACCAAGCGTTGTTCTCGCCCGAGCGTCTATCCATGTGAATAGTCGGGAAGAGACCAGTTGCACCCACTTGCTCGCGATCACGTCCTGCCCGCACTTTTAGATTGTTGGCAATAATAAATTGCTTAACCAACTCAAAGCCTTTGGGGTCGGCTTTTTCCAAAGAGAAACGCACCACCACACTGGGCACGCCACCAATCAACATCGGACGCACATAAGAGGAATACATAATGCGACCATCTTTGCCCGTGGTAGAGAGCATGTCACTCAAGCGCTCCCCCCAATTGGAAGGGCGAAAAGTTTCACCGTCTTTGGTCACACCTTGAATCACGAATTCAGCCAATTCAGGCGTGCGTTTAATGTTATCTGGCATTCTGTTTATTCCTCGAAGATACTCGAAATTCCTAAAATTGAAGCGGGCGGATTGTAGCATCGGCATGCACCCGTGAAGCAAGCACCCATCCTTAAGCCGCACAAGCACTCACTGGACTGAAAGAATCTGTCATCGCAGCGCGCGCACAATACGTTAGTCGCCCGCAACACCCCGTTGGCTCACCTAGATAGAGGATTAACGTATGCAAAATGTTTGGCTGTGGTTACTTAAAGCAAATCAATCCACCAAGCGATTCTCTAGCTTATCCCTTCTCGAATTAGGCATCATCGCCCTAATTTTGGGCATCTTGGCGGGTTGAACACGCCACTTTTCTGACTCGATTTAAGGGAGGCAAACAATGGGTTGCCAAATTCAAAGAGCCTCCCTATAATGCGCGCCTTTCCAGAAAGCCGAATCTCAAGGAGTCACCATGGCAAACACAGCACAAGCCAAGAAGCGCGCAAAACAAGCCGTTAAACAGCACGCACACAACACAACATTACGTTCTCAATTGCGCACTGCAATTAAGAAGGTCATCAAAGCCATCGACGCAGGCGATAAAGCCGCTGCACAAGCCGTGTTCAGCGCTTCGACTAGCGTGGTTGACTCCATTGCTGACAAAAAAATCATCCACAAGAACAAAGCAGCTCGCCATAAGAGCCGCTTGTCTGCCGCTATCAAAGCAATGGCCTAAATTATCGTAGGCATTAAAGCTGCGACTTAAGGCCGACGATGCTGTCGGCCTTTTTTGCTTTTTGTTTCTCCGCTTTTAAGATGTAACAAAAGACCGCTCAAGCATTGAAGGCGCACCATTTGGGGTGCTGTTTTGAATGAGAGAGTGATCTGAAATCGAAAGGTTTGCTATGTCCCATGTGATGAACACTTACGCACGTCAACCCGTTACTTTTACTCATGGCGAAGGCGCTTGGCTGTTTGATGCGGCTGGAAAACGCTATCTAGATGGCTTATCGGGCGTCGCGGTGAACACGTTGGGACATGCGCATCCGCGCTTCACCACTGCACTTAAAACTCAAATAGACAGCCTGATTCACTGCTCTAACATCTATCAAATTGAAAAACAGGAAGCATTGGCCGATAAGCTGTGCGCCCTTTCTGCCATGCAGGAAGTGTTTTTCTGCAACTCGGGTTGTGAAGCCAATGAAGCCGCCATAAAGTTAGCGCGCATGTTTGCGCATCAGCGCGAAATTGAAAATCCTTGCATCATCGTAATGGAAAAATCTTTCCATGGACGCACCCTCGCCACCCTTTCCGCCACCGGCAATCGTAAAGTTCAAGTGGGCTTTGAGCCGCTAGTGAGTGGCTTTGTGCGTGTGCCTTACAACGATTTAGCTGCGGTGCGTCAAGTAGCGCAACACATCAACAATGTGGTGGCCGTGTTGATCGAGCCGATTCAAGGCGAAGGCGGCATCCGCACTTTGGACATTGAATATCTGCAACAACTGCGCTCGCTGTGTGATGAAAAAAACTGGCTGTTGATGTTAGACGAGGTGCAATGCGGTATCGGGCGCACGGGAAAATGGTTTGGCTTTCAACACGCAGGCATTCAACCCGATGTGATGACTTTGGCTAAAGGACTAGGTTCTGGCGTGCCGATTGGCGCGTGTTTAGCGGCAGGTAAAGCGGCCGGCGTATTTGGCCCCGGCAATCACGGCTCAACCTTTGGCGGCAATCCGCTCGCCTGCACCGCTGGGCTGACCACGCTCAACATCATCGAACAAGACCAATTGATGGCGCACGCGGCACAAATTGGCGACTTCATAAAAGCGTCGCTCGCCACACAATTAAAAGACGTGGCGGGTGTGGTAGAAATTCGCGGGCAAGGTCTGATGCTAGGCATCGAACTTCATAAACCCTGTGGTGAATTGGTTAAACAAGCGCTGGCAAAAGGACTCTTGATTAACGTCACCGCCGATAGTGTGGTGCGTTTGTTGCCGCCGCTCATCCTGTCGCAAAATGAAGCACAACAGCTGGTTGACACCCTCACGCCGCTCATTAAAGACTTTTTGCAAGCCTAATTGGAAACACATCATGGTCGCACCCATCAAACATTTTTTGCAATTCAAAGACCTCACCCGCGAAGAACTTGAATATCTATTCGAGCGCACGCGCCGTATCAAACAAAAATTTAAGTCTTACCAACAATACTGGCCGCTCACGGATCGCACGCTGGTGATGATTTTTGAAAAGGCCAGCACGCGCACGCGCCTTTCTTTTGAAGCGGGCATTCAGCAACTGGGTGGCTCGGCTATTTACTTGAACACACGCGACTCGCAACTGGGTCGTGGTGAACCCGTGGAAGATGCAGGCCAAGTTATCTCGCGCATGAGCGACCTCGTGATGATCCGCACCTTCGAGCAGAGCATCATCGAGCGTTTCGCTGCGCATTCGCGCGTGCCCGTCATCAACGGTCTGACAAACGAATACCACCCCTGCCAGATTCTTGCAGACATCTACACTTACATCGAGCATCGCGGCAGCATCCAAGGCAAGACCGTGGCGTGGATCGGTGACTCCAACAATATGTGCAACACTTGGTTGCAAGCCGCAGAGATATTGGACTTCAACGTCCACGTCTCCACACCACCCAGCTATGAAGTCGAACCGGAACGCGCAGGTTTGTATGGTCATGCACATTACGAAGAATTCAAAGACCCGATGGAAGCCGCGCGCGGTGCGGATTTGGTGACCACCGATGTGTGGACTTCGATGGGCTGGGAAGCCGAAAATGAAGAACGTCTGAAGGACTTTGCCGATTGGCAGGTGGATGCCGATATGATGCGCGTTGCCGCTAAAGACGCACTGTTCATGCACTGTCTTCCTGCGCATCGCGGCGAAGAAGTCTCTGCTGAAGTTATCGACGGCACGCAATCCGTGGTGTGGGATGAGGCAGAAAACAGGCTGCACGTACAGAAAGCACTCATGGAATATCTATTGTTAGGAAAAGTGAAATGAAACGCCTAACCACAATGCAGCCTGTTTCGGCGGAGACTAACATTCGCGCAGCGAATGTTAAGCCGCACAGCGGCGGTCGTAGCCAAAATCGTTTGCACGTGCAGAAGGCTTTAATAAAATACCTGTTGCTAGGCAAGATTGTGTAATAAATCCAGATCATCCATTAGAACGGTTGTTCTTGTGGGAGCTATTTGGAATAAATGTAGGTTGGGTTAGCGTAGCGTAACCCAACAATTTGAAATATTAGGTAACGGTCTTTAGCCTAACCTAACCTACCAGTGAGAAAATTAAATGAGTGAAATCAAAAAAGCAGTCCTCGCCTACTCTGGCGGTCTCGATACCTCCGTTATCCTGAAGTGGTTGCAAGACACTTATCAATGCGAAGTGGTGACCTTCACCGCTGACGTGGGTCAAGGCGAAGAGCTCGAACCCGCCCGCGCCAAAGCACTGCAAATGGGCATCAAACCTGAAAATATTTTCATTGATGATTTGCGCGAAGAATTCGTACGTGATTTTGTGTTCCCCATGTTTCGGGCGAACACCATTTACGAAGGCGAGTATCTGTTAGGCACGTCTATCGCACGCCCGCTTATCGCCAAGCGTTTGATTGAAATTGCCAGCATGACGGGCGCGCAAGCTATCGCGCACGGTGCAACGGGCAAGGGTAACGATCAAGTGCGTTTTGAGTTGGGGGCGTACGCGCTCAATCCGAATATCAAAGTCATTGCACCGTGGCGCGAATGGGATTTGCTGTCACGCGAAAAACTCATGGCGTATGCCGAAAAACATGGCATCCCCGTCGAGA
>JAVHQJ010000210.1:0-2227 GCA_036171075.1 Sideroxydans sp.
CCGCGCAAGGTGAAGCTGACTTGTTCGGTCATGGCTTCTGCCTTCCCGCTCATGGGCGTTTTCCTTCCAGTCGCCGTGTGCCCGCATCCGCCAACAGCAGCTTCATTTGATGGATGGCGGTCTGGTTGAGCAGTTTCAGCCGTTCGGCCTGCGCCACCCCTTGGTGGATGAAATGTGCGTTCAGCGTTTCCAGATTGGCGAGGCACACCAGTTGCGAGGCATTGGCCTCGTCGCGGATGTTGCCTTTGCTGCCGGGGTTCTCGTCGCGCCACTGTTTCGCGGTCTTGCCGAATAGGGCCATGTTCAGCAAGTCCGCCTCGCTGGCGTAGATGAGGTTGATCTGTTGCGGTGTCAGTTGCGGGGGAATCAGGTTGGCCTTGATGGCGTCGGTGTGGATGCGGTAGTTGATCCTGGCCAGGTTGCGGCGGATGTCCCAGCCCAGTTGCTGGTATTCCGTCTCCTTGAGGCGCTGGAATTCCTTGATGAGGTAGAGCTTGAATTCGACCGACACCCAGGAGGCAAATTCGAAGGCGATGTCCTTGTGGGCGTAGGTGCCGCCATACCGGCCCGTCTTGGAGTTTATGCCGATGGCACCGGTGGCCTCGATCCAGCGTTTGGGCGTCAGGGTGAAGCTGTTCAGGCCGGCCTGCATCCTAATCCCGTCGAATTCGACGGGATTGAAACCGGGGTTATTGAGTTGTTCCCAGATACCCAAAAACTCCAGCGTGTTCCGGTTACGCAGCCAGTTACGGATCAGGTCGTCGGTGTGGTCGCTATTTTTGTAGCGGGCAATGTCCGTGAGAGAGATGTAATCGTCGGTGCCGCCGGAAACGACAGTGACGGACGTGCCTTTTACATCGATTTTAGCCATGTTCAATCTCCCCCCAGCGCAGCCAGTTCGCTCACGGTCATCGGCGGGTAGGTCTTCGTCGGCGTGAATATCTCATGCTTGCCGAGGTGGGCGAACAGCGAACCTTCGGCGCTGAAAGCCGACGAACCGGTGAGCACATCAAAGCGAAAGTCGCGGCGCTGAAACTTGCCCTTCCCGAGGTAGCCCCATTCGGCAAAGGTGATCGGCTGGCCAGCGCTGTCGCGCATGGTGAGTGCGTCGCCGTGCACGAGGTTTTGCACAATCACGTAGGAAGCGGCGCGATAAAGGTCATCCAATTCATTCAAATTCAGGTATTCGGCGAATATCTCCAACAGATTCGCGCGGCACTCAACAATGTTGTCAGGCAACAACTCGATGCCATAAATGCACATCAGCCCCAGCAACGCATAGTGGCGTTTTTCAAATTCGGACTTGCCGAATTTCATTTCGACGGCCGCGAGCTTGCGCCGCAGAACTTGAACGAAGAAGTTCCCGCTGCCGCACGCCGGTTCAAGGAAGCGGGAATCAATGCGATTGGATTCGTCCTTGACGAGGTCGAGCATCGCCTCAACCATCCATGAGGGAGTAAAGACCTCCCCGTGATCGGCGACGCGCTGTTTTGACTTAACCAGACTCATGGGACGACGACGCGCAGCGCCACTTTCAGGCTGGGAATGCGAAATCTCGACGTGGCGGTCCTGCAAGTAACCATCGCTCTCCCTTTGCATGGCATTTGTTACTTTGAAGTGCGGTAGTGTATCGGGGAGTCCGGCATAATCCAATATTCATGATATGTAGAACTCTCAGGAGGCCCGCATGACCCGCCATTACTCGCCTCGCGACTTCTTCCGCAACACACCAAGCTCCCTCCTCGCCCGCTACTTCAAGGCGCGCGGGGTGTTGCATGACTTCGATTTCACGGCGATCAAGGAAACCAAGATCGAGCCGCTGTTCGTGGCGTGGATGACTCTGCCGGAAGCGCAGCGCGCGAGCATGGATACCGATCTGCGCGAAGTCAGCGAGATGAGTTCCAACAAGGGCATCAAGGCGATCATCGATGAGGCGCTGTTTCACATGGACGAGGACGGCGAACATCACACCTTCGTCGCCCTGCTGATGGCCTTGCCCGGCCACCACGAGCGGGCGATGACGACGTTTCTCGATTATCCGCATCTCTGGAAGGGCGCAACGCGGCTCTACCACGCCGACACCTTGAGCCACTGGCGCAAGCGCAAGAACCTGCCGAAGGTGAAGGGTAAGAAAACAAAAAACGCACCCGAAGGCGCGTCGTTGCTTGTATTTTTGGCGGAGTGGACGGGACTCGAACCCGCGACCCCCGGCGTGACAGGCCGGTAT
>JAVHQJ010000211.1:0-10722 GCA_036171075.1 Sideroxydans sp.
AGGCACCGATGGCAGTTCCGCGAAACACTGTCCCATCGGCTAAAACTAGAATGGCAGGACTGGATTGCGGCACGGGTAACTCCTCGAATCTGGACATAAAGAAGCGGGATGAGCCGTTGGCTCGTCCCGCTTTTGGAATGGCGCGCATTATAGCCGAAACGAGGGGCGGCATCAAACCCAAGTACAAGGCAAAGCACCCAACGTATAATGCCCAGCCCTTCATCAAACCCATAAAATAATGTTTGAAGTCATCGTATTAGCTGTCGCACTCAGCATGGACGCCTTCGCCGTATCCATCGGGCTCGGTTCCAAAGGCAACATCAAAGGATTGGGACTGAAAGCCGGTCTTTACTTCGGTGCGTTCCAAGCGATCATGCCCTTCATCGGCTACTTGGGGGGGCGCGGCGTATGGGGTTGGGTGGATGCTTACGCGCACTGGATCGCCTTCGGCCTGCTGGCACTCATCGGCGGCAAGATGATCTACGAAGGCTTGAGCGAAGGCATCGAAGAAGACATCGCCGCTATCACCCACAAGATGATGCTCGTGCTCGCCATCGCCACCAGCATCGACGCGATGGCGGCGGGCTTCAGCCTGACCTTGCTCGACATCGAAGCGTGGCTCGCCTGCCTCATCATCGGCGTGACGACCTTTGCATTCAGTTGGGCAGGTGTAGCAATCGGCAAACGCAGCGGCACGTGGCTGGAAAGTAAGGCAGAAATTTTTGGCGGCATCGTGCTGGTTTTAATTGGGCTCAAAATGCTTTTTATATAAGGCACGTGACTACTTCCAATTACAGCAGCAGCGCTTCACCTCAATTCAATGTCCACCCGCGCAAAGCTAAAAAGGTAAAATGCGCGGTTCACAGGAGGCATTGATTTGGACAACCCCTACAACATTCTTGGCGTTTCACCCAACGCCACCACAGACGACATCAAGAAGGCGTTTCGCGCCTTGGCGATGCGTCACCATCCCGACCGCAATCCCAGCGCCAGTGCGGCGCTGCGCTTCCATGCCATTCAACAGGCGTATGAAGTGTTGTCCGATCCGGCCAAACGTGCGGCGTATCACAGCAGTTTGAACAACCGCATCGTGCTGGATTCCGCAGTGGAGGCGGAGGCATTGTGGACGGCATTGTTTAATCGTTGCGGCATCAGCATCACTCACTAATTTATTAAAGAAGAAAGCACCATGAAAAATATCCATCCTGAATTTGCTTATCAATCGCGCGAACTGGGCGTGCAAATTGAAGACACCTTGGGCGAACCGCCTGATCGTAAAAATTACGAGCGCGTGATTAAGTCGTTATTAAGCGAGTACGCCAATGGCGCAGAGTATGACGATGTCAATTTACTGGCGTTTGCCTTGGTCGAAAAATTGAAATTCAACGACCCCGCTGGATTGTTTGCGCAGTGTGCAAACTACGAAGAAGGCGACGCAGAAGCCCTTATCAAAATGGTGGCGGGCACCAGCTCGGAAGCGATCAACGCATTAGCAGCGGTAGAAGCCAGCAATCCACAACTGGCACGCAAGGCTATTCTCACCGCGTTTTTATTTAACAACCGTAATCGCTGGAAAGACGACGACCACTCACTCGACTCGCTACAAAAAGATGAAGACAGCGACAACGATGAGGAAGATGAAGATCAATTTGATACCAGCGAAGAAGTGGAAGGCTTGTTTGATTCACGCGGAGATGGCGATGAGTGAAGCAAAAAATCTGCCCGCCATCCGCCTGCAAGTGACCGAGCTGGTGCTAGCAGGTTCAACCGAACATGCGGAAGAAGCCATCAGCGAAACCGCCGAGAAATTAGGCGACCTTGCGGTGGTCGAAGTATTGAACACATTAGCGCCGCATGTGGCGTCGCTGCATCTATCCGCATTTGATGGCGGAAAAATGTCTTTAGCCACCCTGCTAATCCCCGCCAAAGCCTGGGCAGATAGCTTGGCGTATTTCGCCGCCATGTGGGATGACGACAGCATTGAAGACGAACCCGAAGTATTGGCAGAATCTTTATTCGCGCACATTCACGGCATAATTTTTGCCACTGACGATGCCGAACGCCGCGCAGAATTGTTGCATGAGGCGCTGGCGACCGATTGGGGTACAACGGCTTTCGCGGTGTTGTTCTCCACTGCGGTGGAAGAAATCATCGAGATTGCGAATGACATTCACAACCTGGGCGCGCACCGCAGCGGACAAACCACCTCCGACCATGACGTGATTCCGCTGGTAATGGAAATCGCCAACACCGATGAAGAAGCGTGGGATCGCGTGCTGTTTGAAATTTTCCCCGACTGGCAACCTGGCACTAATCAATTGATGGCCAAAGCCGATGAAATCAGCAACGATGAAGAACTGGATAACGAAGACGAAGATAGAGAGCACGAATACGCAATGGGTCGCACCACTAAAGAATTGCTAATTCGCCTGCGCAAGCAAGTCCCTAGCAAAGCCATTAGCAGCACTCCGAAAAAACGCAGTCGCCCTAGTTTGGGTGAAGAAATTTTCTCGTGAGCCGCACGTGAGTCCTTCAACCCCTATGCAAATTAGCCAGTTCAGCGCGCGCACCCCGCAATTAGTGCAAGCGCTGAATGCACTCGCCTTACGCCCGCAACACGGCGAGCAAGCCGCAGAGTTGTTCGATGAACTGTGCGGCATCACCCTACTGGTCGCCAAAAAATTTACCAACGAACGCACCGCCGACGGATTGCAAGAAGCGTTTTATCTCACCTTGGGCTGCATTTCGCTAGGCATCAGCCAAGCGCAAATTGCCCCCAGTGACGCGGCTAAATTAGATTTTCTGTTGCTGCACGGCGCCGAACATATTTTTCAGCAAGGCTTCCGCCACATCAAAGAACTGTCCGCCCTGCCCTACGTCACCTTCGTGTCTGACTTTGAAAACGATGCGTTCATTCAGCAACGCAATTTGAAGACATTATTTGTTGAGCTATGCCGTGCCGACCCCGCCGCAAACTGGACGGGCGATAACGTGTTTCACAACGAGTGGCTAGACCGTCAACACAATCAACAAGTCATTCAGTGTGCGCTGTGGCTACGCAAACACAATTCCGAAGTCGTTATTAAAGACAGCGAGCTGGACGCCAGCGCGGTCATCACCATCGCTGTCATATTTGGCATCGCAGGCGATGGCCGCATCGTGGCGCGACTCGGGCAAAAAGATGTGGAAGCCTTGGTAAAACGGGTGCGTGAATTGCAACCCGATGTGGAAAAAAGCTGGGCAAAATTACTCAAAAAAATTCCCGCCGAATTTCACCCCATCCTGCAAGAACGCATGACGCAATTACAGCCCACCATCATCAAAAAAATACTCGGCAAAACGCGCGTTAAAACCATCGTCACCGAAATGCAGGATTTTTACGCGGGGAATGAACAGGATATTGAGTATCCATAATGCGGCATACGCAGCGGGGCGTACACCGCTGTCACACTACTTCAGCCCAAGCACATCCTGCATGTCATACAGCCCTGCCTTGTTGGCGTTGAGGAAGCGTGCGGCGCGCAGCGCACCTAGCGCAAAGGTGGCGCGGCTGCTGGCTTTGTGGGTGATTTCGATACGTTCGCCGATGCCCGCGTAGAGCACAGTGTGGTCGCCAACGATGTCCCCGCCGCGCACGGTGGCGAAGCCGATAGTGGAAGGATCACGCTCACCTGTCACACCTTCGCGGCCATACACAGCCACTTTGGAAAGGTCGCGCCCTAACGTCTTGGCGACGACTTCACCCAAGCCCAATGCAGTGCCAGACGGCGCATCCACTTTATGACGGTGATGCGCTTCGATGATTTCGATGTCGTAGCCTTTATCGAGCACGCGCGAGGCGGTCTCCAACAATTTGAAAATCAGATTCACCCCCACGCTCATGTTGGGCGCGAATAGGATGCCGATGTCTTGTGCGCCTGCGCCGAGTTGGGCTTTTTGTTGCGCGTCCAAACCTGTCGTGCCGACCACCATATTCACCTTGTGCTTACGGCAGATGGCGAGGTGATGCATGGTGCCTTCGGGGCGGGTGAAGTCAATGAGTACGTCCGCACCTTGCAAGGCAGCTTCGATGTCGGCAGTAATTTTCACGCCATCGCTGACCACGTTACCCAACAAGGCGCTACCTGCATGTTCCAGTGCAGCGTGTAACACCAAGTCATCCGCCACCGCCACGCATTCCAACAAAACCTTGCCCATACGTCCGCCGCAGCCCGCGATGACTACTTTGAGTTTTGCCATTATTTTTTCTCCTGCATTGCTTCAGCGGAAGTCGCCAACGGGGTGGCATCGTCGATACGTGCCAACACGCCTTGTTCAAAATACAAAGTCAGGCGCTGCTCATCGCGCACCACGCCTTTTTTCTCGAAGCGGTACAAATAGTCCCAACGATTAGCGTGATACACATCGTTGATAAGCGGCGCACCGAGTGCCGCTTTGACTTGCGCTTGAGTCATGCCCACCTTAATGCGGTCGCGCATGTCTTGCGTAATGAGATTACCTTGGCGAACCTCAATTTTGTAGGGTGTAAAGGTGGGCAGGTAATTAGAGAAATTGCTGCATGAAGCGAGCAACACGGAAACAGAGATGATGAGGATGCGCATTAGGTTTTTCTCAATCTGGCTTATTTCAAAACGGGGTGCATGATACCGTAAGTCACTCCCCCAGCCCTCCCCCGTTGAGAGAGGGAGCTAGTTCAAACGATGCCTAATAACTCGGCAGCATGTTTGCGCGTGGTATCAGTGAGGGTGACCCCGCCTAACATGCGAGCGATTTCCTCCACGCGCTGCTCGTCCTTCAACACTCGGATGTGGCTCAAGGTCACACCATTTTGCACAGCTTTGCTTACCTGCCATTGGTGATTGGCTTGCGCGGCGACTTGTGGCAAATGGGTGACGCACAGCACTTGATGACGCGCACCTAATTGCTTGAGCAGGCTGCCAACAATCTCCGCAACGCGCCCGCCGATGCCGCTATCTACCTCATCGAATATCAAGGTAGGCACGCTGGCGGCGCTGCTGGCCGCGACTTGAATCGCGAGGCTGATACGCGACAATTCACCGCCCGAAGCGACTTTTGCCAAGCTGCGCAATGGTGAACCTTGATTGGCGGCAACTTGCAATTCCACTGCCTCCAAACCGTGCGCGCCGCCTTCATCTAAAGGCAACAAGGCCACCGCAAATTGACCGCCTTGCATGGCCAGCGTTTGCATGGCGGTGGTGATGTCAGCGGATAGTTTTTGTGCGGCTTTGCTGCGCGCGCTACTCAATTTTTTGGCAAGACTTAAATACGCTTCGTGTGCGACGGCTTCTTGTTTTTCCAACTCATTCAAATCGGCATCGCCGCCCAACTCATGCAAGCGCGCGACCATTGTGTGTAGCGTCTGCGGCAGTTGCTCTGGCTTGACGCGATACTTACGCGCAGCCTCCATCACCTCCGCAATGCGCCGCTCTTGTTCGCGTAATTGCTGCGGATCGGCATCCAATTTCTCTTGGTAATGGCGCAAGGCATACACGGCTTCTTGCAATTCATTCTGCGAACTTTCCAGCAGCGTCAGCGTATCTTGCAGCCCCGCGTCAAATTCCAATCCCGCACGCAA
This sequence comes from Sideroxydans sp., assembly GCA_036171075.1. GTDB lineage: Bacteria > Pseudomonadota > Gammaproteobacteria > Burkholderiales > Gallionellaceae > Sideroxyarcus. The sequence goes on from JAVHQJ010000211.1 coordinate 5,597, forward strand.
GCGTGTCACCAGTGCATTCAACTGCGCCAAACACGCCGTGTCAGATTCACTTAACACCTCAATGCCAAACTGGGCGCTCTCTAACAAACTTGCCGCATGTGACAGGCGCGAATAATCAGCCTGCACACTCTCCCACTCCGTTTCCACAAAATTAAGCGACTCTAATTCGCGCCGCTGAAATGCCAGTAACTCACGCTCCGCAGCCACCGCCTCGGCATTTTGTGCTAACTGGGTGCGCCGCCGATGCAACGTTTGCCAGGTCTTAAAACTTGCTCCCACCGCCGCCGTTTGCTGCGTCAATCCCGCGTGGGTATCCAGCAAATCACGCTGCGCGTCAGGCTTCAGCAACGATTGATGTGCGTGCTGCCCGTGTATGTCGAGCAGATAGCTGCCTGCTTCGCGCATTTGTTGTTGTGTCGCAGCAATGCCATTGATAAATCCACGCGAACGACCGCTGACATCCAAGGTGCGCCGCAACATGCATACGCCCTCATCACCTTGCAACGCCTGTTCACACAACCACGCCTCTAATTGCGGTAGCGCACGCGTATCAAATTCTGCTGCAATGTCAGCGCGCTCACAGCCTGCACGCACCATGCCTGCATCACCACGTTCGCCTAAAGCCAGCGACAAAGCATCAATCAAAATAGATTTGCCCGCGCCTGTTTCACCTGTGAGGGCAGTGAAGCCGGTGGAGAAATCAAGCGCCAAAGATTCGACAATGACAAAGTCGCGGATAGAAAGAAATTTGAGCATGGAATTAAAGCGTCTGATTCCACAGCAGCTTTTCGCGTAGCGTGTGGTAGTAGCTGTGTCCTTCGGGGTGCAGTAGGCACACGGGGTTTTCAAAGCGGGTGACGATGAGTTTGTCGTGCAATTCCAAGTCGTAATTAGTGTGGCTGTCATAGCGCACGCAGTTGTCGCCCGTGCGGTGCATGAGCAGCTCGATGCTGGACGTGCCTTTCACCACGAGGGGGCGATTGCTTAATGAATGCGGACACACAGGCACTAGCTGCAACACATCTAAACTGGGATGCAAAATCGGCCCGCCAGCGGACATGGCATACGCGGTCGATCCTGTGGGAGTAGAAATAATCAGACCATCGGCGCGTTGGTTGTACAGGTATTCACCGTCAATGCGCACTTCAAACTCCACCATGCTGCTGATATTGTGACGGTGAACCACCACTTCGTTAAACGCCAACCCACTGAACACTTTTTGCTCATTGCGCCACACACTGGCACATAACAACAAACGCTGCTCGGTAACAAACTGTCCGTCCAACATCGCGCCAATGCCATCCAGCATGGTACCCATAGACAAGTCAGTGAGAAAACCCAAGCGACCTTTGTTCACCCCCGCCACAGGCACGCCATGCGGCGCCAAGGTGCGCGCGATGTTGAGCAGTGTGCCGTCACCTCCAATCACCACTGCCAAATCCACCGCGCGTGCAATTTCGTCCAAGCTCATGGCATCAAAACGATGGCCTTTCAGATGCTCCGCCGACAATTCATCCACCACCACGCGCACGCCGCGCGCAGACAAATAATCACCCAACAACATCATGGGGGCGGCGACTTCGGAAGTCTTCTGCTTGCCAATAATGGCGACGGTTTGGAAGGGAAATTTCATAGGGCGCGATTAAACCATAACGGGCGTTTGCCTGCCATGCGAACGGCGCTGCAACACATGCGGTAAGGGCGGAGGGTGATGATAGAATCCGCGCCCATGTTGAATGACCGCGCACAGATACTGTTAAAGACCCTAGTTGAACGCTATATCAGCGATGGTCAACCAGTCGGTTCGCGTGCGTTGCAGCAGTTCTCGGGCTTGGAAGTCAGCCCCGCCACCATCCGCAACGTGATGGCGGATCTGGAGGCGATGGGCTTGGTCGCCAGCCCGCACACTTCGGCAGGACGTGTTCCCACTGCGCTGGGTTACCGCTTGTTCATTGACACCTTGATGGTGGTGCAGCCACTTTCCGATGCGCGTGTGTCGCAGATGGAGACGCAGTTGCAGCCAGACAACCCTTCGCGCCTGTTGACACAAGCCTCGAACGTGCTTTCTGAATTAACACAATTCGCTGGTGTGGTCGCCACACCCAAGCGTGCCGCCATCACAGTGCGCCAGATCGAGTTCCTGCGTCTGTCCGAGCGTCGCGTGTTGCTCATCATCGTGATGCCCGATGGTGAGGTAGAAAACCGCGTGTTGGTGACGCACAAGGATTACACCCAATCGCAACTCACCGAGGCTGGCAATTTCTTGAGCCAGCATTACGCCGGTATCGGCTTCGGCGACATCCACCAGCGCATGCAGAACGAGTTGCGCCAGTTGCAACATGACATGACTGCATTGATGTCCGCTGCGATGGCGGCGAGCGATGAAGCCATCGCCCGCAAGAACGAGGATTACGTCATCAGCGGCGAACGCAATCTGCTGCACATCAACGACCTTTCCGCCAACATGAACCAGTTGCGCAACCTGTTCAATGTATTTGAACAAAAAACAGAGTTGCTGCAACTCTTGGATGCCAGCCGCCATGCTGAAGGCGTACACATCTTCGTAGGCAACGAATCTGGCTTGCTCGGACTGGATGAATGCAGCGTAGTCAGCGCGCCCTACACCGCTGACGGCAAGATCATCGGCACACTCGCCGTGGTGGGCCCTAAACGCATGAACTACGAGCGCGTAGTGCCCATCGTGGACATCACCGCAAAACTTTTGAGCAACGCACTTTCACAACATTAGATGATTCATAACCAAACCGTTCGTCCCGAGTGCCGCACGCAGTGCGGTGTATCGAGGGATTCCAGCACGTACCGTGCTGGATGGTTCGATATGGCCTACGGCCTACTCACCACGAACGGTCTAATTGACTAAGCGAGATAAAAACAAATGGCCTATCAAACCGAACCCCGCTTCACCCACGGCACACCTGAAAAGACTGGCATCCTGCTGGTCAATCTCGGCACGCCTGACGCGCCAACAGCACAAGCCGTGCGCCCCTATCTCAAAGAATTCTTGAGCGACCCACGTGTGGTGGAGATCCCCAAACCCATCTGGTGGCTGATCTTGAACGGCATCATCCTCAACGTGCGCCCCAAGAAATCAGCGGCGAAATACGCAAGCGTGTGGACGCCCGAAGGCTCACCTCTGCGTGTCTATACGGCAAAACAAGCGACTTTGCTGGAAGGTTATCTGAGCGAGCGCACCAAAGCGCCTTTCGTGGTGGACTACGCGATGAGCTACGGCAATCCATCCATCGCCAGCGTGATGCAAAAGCTCAAAGCACAGAACTGCACACGCATCTTGGTGGTGCCGCTGTATCCGCAGTATGCAGCCAGCTCTACCGCTACCGTGTTCGACCGCGTGTTCGCGTCGGTGCAATCCATGCGCAATACACCTGCGATCCGCACCATCAAACATTTCCACGATGACGCGGGATACATCAAAGCCTTGGCTGCGAACGTGAATGAATACTGGATGAAGAACGGTCGCCCGGAAAAACTGGTGATGAGTTTCCACGGCGTGCCGCAATACACCTTGGAGAAAGGCGACCCGTATCACTGCGAATGCCTGAAGACAGGGCGCTTGCTCGCTGAAGAACTCGGACTGAGCAAAGAACAATATGTGGTGAGCTTCCAATCGCGCTTCGGCAAAGCGGAATGGATCAAGCCCTACACCACCGCGACGTTGCTTGCACTGGGCAAACAAAAGACCCAGCGCGTGGATGTGGTGTGCCCCGGTTTCGTTGCGGATTGCTTGGAGACGCTGGAAGAGATTGCGATGGAAGGCAAAGAAGATTTCCAACATGCAGGCGGCGGCGAATACCACTACATCCACTGCCTCAACGACCGCAACGATTGGATGCACGCGTTCACCGATCTGGTAATGAACAATCTGCAAGGCTGGTTGATCGAGCCGAACAGCGCCGAGCTGGAACAAAGTAAATCACGCGCAATGGCACTCGGGGCGAAGCAGTAATTTGGATTTGACCCGCGCTTATTTTTAATCTTAAAATTCGCGCACTTTATCTTCTCATCTCACGCTGTCTATTCATAAAGGAAAATCATGAAACTTTGAAAATTCGCTGCACTTTCACTGCTGTTTGTCTCCTCAATGGCCTGTGCTGAAACGATCCCGTATAAACAAGCTCAAAAAAATGGCATCGTGACTTGTCTACCTGCGGTTAAAAACATTTCTGAATTTCTGATTGGCGACCATTCCAATTACGGTGCCTCTAGCTCTTGGGCAACCAACGATACCGACAAACAAATGTTCATTTCGCGCATTGAAAAAACCTACAAAGATGGCGATTCAGAACTGATGACTATGTATGTTGCACCGACTACTTCGGGTCTGTGCGCATCGGCTTACGAAAAAGTTACCTACTGGCCAAGCAGCTGCATGAAAGTGGCTAAAGAAACTTTTTCCACCTTTGAATACAAAGGCGAGCTGAATGAAGTCATCACTCACTTGGCTAAAGATGGCGATCCTCTATTCCTGATGAAAGCAGGCAATGGCTGCGTTTCCATCAAACAAGAACGCGTTAACAACGGCAACAATCCTTAAACCACGCACTACATCTGCAAAATAATTTGCCAAAAAAATGGCGCTCAATTGAGCGCCATTTTTTTGCTACCTCTTTATTAAAACAAACTCCCCTGCCCATTCAGATTCGGTCTAATGAACTTCGATGTATCGAGTGACACCCGCTCACCTTGATTCAACCCCAAGCGTTCGCACGCCAATTGAAAACGTTTCGCCAACAACTCGGCGAACAACCGGTTGCCACGGAAACGCGAACCGAATTCCGCATCGTTCTCTTTGCCGCCGCGCATGTCGCGCAAGCGACTCATCACATGCTCCGCCTTCAGCGGGTAATGTACGTTGAGCCAATCTTTGAAAAGGTCTTTCAACTCATACGGCAGACGCAGCAAGGTATAGCCTGCCGTGCGTGCGCCGTGTTCGTGTGCGGCTTGCAACACGTTCTCCATCTGGGCATCGGTCAGAAAAGGGATGACGGGCGCAACCATCACCCCACACGGCACACCCGCCTCGTTCAAGGCGCGGATGGTGCGTAGCCTGCGCTGCGAGGAAGCGGCGCGTGGCTCTAACTTGCGCG
>JAVHQJ010000212.1:0-2224 GCA_036171075.1 Sideroxydans sp.
GCACAGGATCGCACTGCCCGGTGCGATGGAGTGTGAGGGTTGGATTGCCGACGATTTCGATGAACTCATCGACGAACTCTATTGATTGTCTGCGCGGATTCGTTTGGCAGCCAGTTCCCGAAATTCCGAGGTGTATTCCTGCTTCGGTATCTCCATCATCTTCCTTTCCATGTGTAACTCGATTTTACGTTTCCCTTGGAAGACGATTTTTCGGGGGAAGGTCAGTTGGACAACAAAGCCATTGACGACATCCGGCTGGCGCTCAAGCAGAATCAGCCGCTGGGCAATTCAAGCTTTTATGCAAGGATATAAGCCACGACCGGACAAAGGCGAGAAGCCAAGCCGCGCGGCAGGCCGGGCGTGCAACACGATGAATCCCCGGTGCGCGACGCGGGGCAGTCGGAGTTGGAGTTGGGGTTGTGATGCCGAACATCAGAAAGAATGTGAGCCCGGCCCCTTTGATTTCAACATCAGAAATTTCCCAATGTGGCGCGTAAAATACAGGCTGGTGGCGTGCATGTGATTTCCCGGCTTCTTGCTGAATGCATTGGTCAGGCGAGTGAATCTGCGCACGCTCATGGTTGGGTTCCGGCGCTCCGCACAGCGCGTTAAGATGAGTATCTTGTCCGGGCCGCCAGTTACCCACATACCTTGGAGAGACTGATGCAACTAGGCAATTAAAGCATCACGCGAACATGATGTATTCTGTAACTTCGTTAACCTCAAAATGATTGAGATTGTCAGCGCCACAAGGTTGTCAGAGAGCGAGTTCTGGAGTAAGTCCGCTCTGGGCATTTCGTTGCAGCGCCTCGCACAAGACACCCGACTCGTTGCACGCATTGCGTTTGAAAACCAGTGTGGCCTTCCGGATGTGTTCAATGCCCGCATCAACACACCGGAAGAACATGAAATCCTTGTCTTCATCCACGACGATGTCTGGATAGACGATTATTTCCTCGCGGATCGCGTGATTAACGGTCTCAAGGCATTCGATGTGATTGGAGTTGCCGGAAATCGGCGCAGGGTGCAGAACCAGCCAGCTTGGGCATTTCTCGGACAAGGCGACAAACTCGCATGGGACACCAAGAATAATCTAAGTGGCAGCGTAGCTCACGGCAACCAACCATTCGGCGCAATTTCGGTTTTTGGAGCGCTTCCTGCTGAATGTGAGCTTTTGGATGGAGTCTTTCTTGCCGCCCGAAAATCCAGATTAAAAATCACCCAGGTTCAGTTCGACCCGCACTTTGACTTTCATTTCTACGATATGGATTTTTGCCGAAGCGCGAGAACAAACGGTTTGCGTCTTGGCACTTGGCCGATCTGCCTCACCCACCAAAGCGGAGGAGCTTTCGGAAGTCCACAGTGGCACGAAAAGTACCGTCTTTATCTCGACAAATGGAAGTCGTAATCAAGGAATCCGCCAATGAAGCAAACACCCATGCATTCGAACTACAACCCGGACATCCTGAATATCATGCCCGGCAACCTCAGAAGAGTTGTCGAGGTAGGGTGTAGCAGCGGCGCCTTGGCTAAAGCTTATGCCAGCATAAATCCAAAATGCATTTACACCGGCATAGAAATAGATCCGGATTTCGCAGCGGTTGCCCAAGCGTCCTGCAATGAAGTTATTTGCGAAAATATTGAAAACCTTGCCGAAGAAAAATTCCTCCGTTTATTCCCATCTGACTGCTGGATTTTTGGAGATACGCTAGAACACCTTTATGACCCTTGGGCTCTCCTTCAGCGCATAAAACCCCAGCTTGCGCCGGATGCTCAAATTATTGCCTGCATACCGAACGCGCAACACTGGAGCATTCAAGCCAGGCTGAATGCCGGATTATTCAGGTACGAGGATCAGGGACTCATGGATCGCACGCATATCCGCTGGTTTACCCGAACAACCGTGATTGAGTTGTTTAACTCAACTGGCTATAAAATAATCGGGGGTTTCCCCAGAATTTTTGCCGAGCCGGCAAGGGAAAGAATTCTGCCATCCATCAGAGTCATGGCGCTGGCCATGGGCGCCGATCCCGAGCAAGCCGTAAACGATGCCATCCCATTGCAATGGGTCATTAAAGCCATTCCCATGAGTTAAAAACTAGCAAAAGGGGCCAGGCACACATTTATAGTGAGCCCCGAATTTGAAGAGATAATTTTAGCCTGAGAATCATCTAGTGTAGTGTCTCATTAATGAGTTTACATTTCATGGTGGCGGCCTATACTT
>JAVHQJ010000213.1:0-2221 GCA_036171075.1 Sideroxydans sp.
CTCCTCAGCGAGACGCAAATGCCCGTAATGAATGGGGTCAAACGTGCCGCCGAAAATACCGATGGGTTTCGGCACGTTAAATAGCAGAATAATTCTGCTGCTGAAACAAAGACAACTGTCCTCTTAGCGCATAGGGCATCACAGGCATCACTTTATCAATTTTCGGCTGCGCCGCTTTGGCTTCAATACTGTTCAACAAGCTAATCAAACTACGCCCCATCGCATATGCCAAATTCACTGGAACAGCATTGCCAATCTGCTTGTATTGGCTAGTCACAGAACCCGCAAATTCCCAGTCATCTGGGAAGGTTTGAATACGTGCGTACTCTCTAATTTTCAGTGGTCGCGTTTCTTCTGGATGGCATCGTTCAGTTTGCTTTTGCGCTGGAGCACAGGTCAGCGTCAAGCTAGGCTCATCCCACGAAAGTCTACGTGCCATGCCCGTTTTTCCACCACCCAAAAAATAACTTTTCTGCATATATTCGCGCTGCAAACCATCTGGCAAATCACGCCAATATCCACCTGGCGGAATTAAATCCAAAATCGCTTTTTTGCGTTCTGGATAGCCCTGACCTTTGGAATCGGCGACATCGTTCGCATACAACTCACCCGCCTTCAAAGCATCGCGCAACACCATCACGCGCGGATGCGGCGTGGGCCAATTAAATTGCGCATACTTCACCAAATCATTGCGTATTCCAACTAAAAATAAGCGTTCTCTTTTTTGTGGCACACGAAAAAAAATTGCTTTCAATATACGCGGCTCAATCAAGGTGTAACCCAAATCAGCAATCGCCGCTTTAATTGTCGCCAAGGTTTTCCCATCATCATGCGCGAGCAAACCGCGCACATTCTCACCAAGAAAAACCTTGGGCTGCATCTCTTTAATCGCTCTCGCAAACTCAAAAAATAACGTGCCACGCGTATCTGCAAAGCCGCGTTGGTTGCCCGCGTAAGAAAATGCTTGGCAGGGAAAACCACCCGAAACAAAATCAACGTCGGTAAAACCTGTGAAATCGACCTGTTGAATATCGCCTTCAATGACATTCCAGTTGGGGCGATTGATGCGCAGCGTATTGCACGCATCTTTGTTAAATTCATTCAGCGCAACCGCATTAAAGCCCGCGCGCTCCAAACCAATTGCCAAGCCACCCGCGCCAGCGAATAACTCAATCGAATTAAATTTCCTGATCGGCTGAAAGCTACTTTCATCTTGTGGTGCCGCAGCAATCATATTGCTCACCTCTTCAAACTGCATCAGCTCAGAAAGGGCATATTCTTTTTTTCCACTGACCGCATCATACAAAGGCGTTAACTTTCCAGCTCGCTCCCATTTCCCTAGGGTCGATTTAGAGACTGACGTTATATCCGCAAGCACCTCGGCGGAAATGCGCTCGCTTTTAGACATTAAAATCCTCAAAGCCCTCGTATTGTTTGAATGACAACAAATACAAACTCTTTAGTAAGTTCGGATCTATTTTTTGTAACTCACTCACCACTGAATTCGATTCAGCTTCAAAGCCATTGTTGCGTACGACATCATCAATGACCACGGGTAGTTTTTCACACAATTGTTTGAACGCAAGCGCATTGCCCGTCACCAACTCGTAGAATTTATCTATCGACACGCGGCGGATTTTTTCATTACACATCGAAACGCCATCCAAACTCACCGCCCACGGAACATTTTGACTTTTAGTTGCAATCACTTCCACCAACAAACACGTTGCTTTGGGTTTCTGCAACAAGGTGTTTTGCATACGCATATAGGTTTTTTGCGAGGAGGAGGAATTCATTGTGTTGTGCTTATTTTTCATTTCCACAAAATAAGCCCGCTCTACATTGACTATGTCATAGCCTTGTTCGGGCACATCCCAACCCTTGCCGATATAACGAAAAATGTTCTGATGAAAATAACCAATGTGATTGGTGTTCGATTTATCAACCTGCCTAACAACTTCGTGTTCAATTACTTTCAATAGGGTGTTGTGATAGACCTTGGCATCAAAAGTAAGCTTGATAGGATCAATAAGATTTTTATTAAATTCCGTCAAATCAACTTTGAAACGATACTTGTGTACCGTCTCTTGCACATGATTGTACAAGTCGATATTGCTGATAAAGCCGAGGTTGTAATTTCTCATTTGCGCGCTAAAAAACTAAACCGCGAGCAACCGTATATCCGACAATACTTTAGCGAGGTAGTTGGTAAAGCGTGCGG
>JAVHQJ010000214.1:0-2215 GCA_036171075.1 Sideroxydans sp.
CAAAGAATCCGCCGTTGATCCAACCGCCGTCACCCTGTGGTTTTTCCTGAAAACTCAAAATATCATTTCCGTGCAAATTCATGGCACCGAAACGACCCGGTGGCTGGGTTGCCGTCAAGGTGGCAAGTTTGCCATGCTGCTTGTGAAAAGTGATCAAAGCAGAAATATCAACATCTCCAACGCCGTCACCATAGGTACAACAGAAATCTTCGTCGCCCAGATAAGGTGCAATGCGCTTTATCCGTCCGCCTGTCATGGTTTCGTCGCCGGTATCAACCAAGGTAACACGCCAAGGCTCAGCCTTGCGGTGATGCACTTCCATTTCATTATTCTGCATATCAAAGGTCACATCAGACATATGCAGAAAATAATTGGCAAAGTATTCCTTGATCACATAACCCTTGTATCCACAGCACACCACGAATTCATTGATCCCGTGCGCGGAATAAGACTTCATGATATGCCAGAGTATGGGTTTCCCGCCGATCTCGATCATAGGCTTGGGCCGAACCGAAGTTTCCTCGCTTATTCTCGTTCCCAAACCGCCAGCCAGTATCACCGCTTTCATGAACACCCCTAATAATTGTTAAAAAATCCTTCGACGCAAGCATAAGCCCACCAGAGCATAGACATCCATATAATCTAGCGGGAGAGTGTTGCGATGATATTACAGAAAACTTGGAATCACTAAGAACATGTGTTTAATACACAGCCCAGATTTCTATATGCTATGTTTGCATGTCATACTCGACGCACTGCTGATTACTTGTACGTTGTATCAATAACCTTAGTACATTAGCTTTATCCTACCTGCATACCGTTCTGACGAAAAAAAAGATGCGGGATTATCCGCATCTTTTTATGTAAAAACCTGAAATATTACTTAACTAACATTTTTCTGCGCTGCGTGCCTGCAAAACCTACTAAAGCGACACCCAAAAGAAGCAAAGTTGCAGGCTCAGGAATAGCAGCAGTAAGAGACGCACTTAACCCTGTTGAATCGTTCCAGTAAGTCGCATTTGCACCATACCCCACCGCAAAGTCAACAGTACTACCCGCAGAAACAACAAACGATGACGCAAACGAGCTTAGCGCACCAAATCCATTAACCAAACCATCAAATACAGAAACACCATTAACTAGGACATGGACATCGGTTGTCGTGCCACCCGTATCTTGACCCGAAAATGTCGTATTCAACAAGACGCTGCCAGCACTTGCAGCAGTCCAGCGCACAATTGCAAATTCTCCCAATGAACCCGGGTGCAACGCAAGCTGCCCAGCTGATAAACTTATTGAACCAGAAGCCACCTGCGTAGTCGCAGAGGTGTTCTTAAAAACCACAGGCGCTCCAGAAGGCGCTTCCCAAGTACTAATATTTGGATTACCAGAGCCAAAAAGATTGGTACCTGCAACTGTAAACGCCGAAAACAAACCACCAAGGGTAGTCGAAGTACCATAACTCCAAGCACCGCCAGGATTACTTACGGCAGAAAAATCAGGAGCGGCGCTAAATGTAACCGCACCAGCAACCCCAAACGGCAGCATCGATGCCAAACCTAGCATTGCCCCCAAAAATATTTTTTTCATGGCAGACTCCTTAAAACTGAATTTCACAATAAATAGGCACAATCCACGCCTTCATAACAACCAAACATAACAACCAAACCTTTTCAGCATCACATCAACCAAGAACCAACCCTGCCGAATCACATCTTTTACGTTGATTAAATTTCGGAACTCACAACTCAGTCGACTGCTTACAAAAACCTTTAAACACACTTGTCGCAATTAGACACTTTATTTAGCATTCTCGCAACTGATTTTTTTATAATCTTCGTTTTTAACGTGCCGATCTGGGGGGGTGTGAACTGCCATCCGAAAATCTTGCCCTCAAACCCTGTTTCTTGCACACACCTTGACGCCTAGATGTGCTTTAAGAAGCCGCAGAGTAAGTTGGTTGCGTCAGTAAATATGCAGGCATATTCAGCGCTTGTGTAACTTCTCTTGTAGCCACACTTTGATAAGCGACTGGCAAGGTACATCACGAGAATTCGCAGCGGCTTTGATAAAATCCAGAAGATGCCGGGGTAGCCACACCCAACCCTTTGCTTTACAAAATAATTCTCATGAGGGCAAATTTACCGTATAGCGTTCGTTTCAGAAAACGGGCTGACATATTAACGAGGATACTTTTTCCTCGCGTGAACCACAT
>JAVHQJ010000215.1:0-10665 GCA_036171075.1 Sideroxydans sp.
CTTTCAGGCACTGGATTTTGAGTCCAGCACGTCTACCAGTTCCATCACCCCGGCGAGTGAAGGCGCGCATTATCCACGAATGTGCATCGCACATCAAGCTACAATGCGCGACTTTATTTTTAGCCCTGTTTAGTAGTGATGCGTACCGACGATTTTGATTTTGAACTGCCTGAACATTTGATTGCGCAACACCCGCCTGTGCAACGCGGGGCGAGTCGTTTATTGCGTGTTGGTGAGGCAGGGGTGGTGGACGGACTGTTCCTTGAGTTACCCCAGTTGTTGCGCGAGAACGATGTCTTGGTATTGAACGACACTCGTGTATTGAAGGCGCGCTTGTTTGGTCAAAAGGCGACTGGCGGGCAAATTGAGGTGATGGTTGAGCGCATTTTGGGCACACATGAGGTGTTGGCTAAAGTGCGTGCCAGCAAATCCCCCAAGGTGGGCAGTCAGTTTGAGATTGATGGTGGCATCTCGGTTGAAATGCTGGGGCGTGAGGGGGAATTCTTCCATTTGCGCTTTTTGTGCGCAGCGCCCGTGCAAGCGGTGTTGGAGCAATTCGGCAAGTTACCTTTGCCTCCTTACATCACCCATGCTGCCGAGGCGGAAGATGATGAGCGATATCAAACCGTTTTCGCGCGTGAGCAAGGTGCAGTAGCTGCACCCACTGCGGGCTTGCATTTCGACCAAGCGATGCTAGACACCTTGCAGACCAAAGGGGTGAACATTGCCTATGTCACCTTGCATGTCGGCGCGGGCACGTTCCAGCCAGTGCGTGCCGAAAACGTGGCAGATCACATCATGCACAGTGAGCGCTACAGCGTGCCACAAGCTACAGTTGATGCGATTGCGCAAGCCAAGGCCAAAGGTGGACGCGTGATTTCAGTGGGTACGACCAGTTTGCGCGCCTTGGAAAGTGCGGCCTTTGATGGAAAACTCAAAGCGGGTTCGAGCGAGACAAAAATTTTTATCACGCCGGGTTATCACTTCAACGTGGTGGATGTGTTGTTGACCAACTTCCATTTGCCACGCTCCACGCTATTGATGTTGGTCTGCGCTTTTGGCGGGATGGAGCGGTTGATCGCCGCTTATGGTCATGCAGTAGAACAAGAATATCGCTTCTTCAGTTATGGCGATGCGATGTTGATTGAGAGAGACGAATGAAATTTACTTTACACAAAACCTCTGGCGCGGCGCGGCGCGGCACGATTGAATTAGCGCACGGCAAGGTGGAAACGCCAGCATTCATGCCTGTGGGTACTTACGGAACCGTGAAGGCGATGTCGCCGCAAGAGTTAAAAGACATTGACGCGCACATTGTGCTCGGCAACACCTTTCACCTGTGGCTGCGCCCAGGCTTGGAAGTGATTGAAGCGCATGGTGGGTTGCACAAGTTTATGAACTGGGAAGGCCCTATCCTCACCGATTCGGGGGGCTTTCAGGTGTTCAGCTTGGGCGAGTTGCGCAAGATTACGGGCGGCGGGGTCGAATTCCGTTCGCCCGTGAATGGCGATAAATGTTTTCTTTCGCCCGAAGAATCCATGCGTATCCAGCGCGTGCTGAATTCCGACATCGTGATGATCTTCGACGAATGCACGCCTTACCCTGCGGACGAACAAGTGGCCGGCGTATCCATGCGTCTGTCCTTGAGTTGGGCGGAGCGCAGCAAGAAAGCGCACGAAGGCAACCCCAATGCCTTATTTGGTATCGTGCAAGGCGGCATGCACGAACATCTGCGTGATGAATCGCTAGCAGGATTGAAGGACATCGGATTCGACGGTTTCGCCATCGGCGGATTATCGGTAGGTGAGCCCAAGGAAGATATGTTGCGTATCTTGAAACACACCGCGCCGCAAATGCCGCAGGATAAGCCGCGCTACCTAATGGGGGTGGGTACACCTGAAGATCTTGTTGCCGCTGTCGCCGAAGGCATCGACATGTTTGATTGTGTGATGCCAACCCGCAATGCACGCAATGGTCATTTGTTCACGCGCTTTGGCGATGTGCGCATCAAGAATGCGACACACCGCTTGGACACGCGTCCGCTCGACCCAGATTGCAAGTGTTACACCTGCCAGAACTTCACCCGAGCGTATTTGCATCACCTGCACCGCTTGGGCGAGATACTGGGTGCGCGCCTCAATACCATCCACAACCTGCACTACTACCAAGAACTCATGCAGCAGATTCGTGCTTCGATCGAAGCGGGACGGTTTGCCGAATTCCAAGCTGAGTTCCACCAAGCCCGCGCAGGCCGCGCCATATAGCTTTCGTTGCTGTGCACGGCTTTAGAAAGTTGCCGCTTGCATCAGCAAAGAAGCGCTGCTTCATCCTTTTCCTACACTAATTTCCGCACTCGCACAACCTGGCAGTTTTGATAGTTACATTGCGTTTTGATTTATGGGCTAATGACAGTAGAGGAGATTTTCTCCCTTCTAAAAGTATTTCCAAATCTGTGAGAGGAGATTGGTTGTGTCATATGCATATCTACGTTGGGCAATAATTTTGCTGGTGCTAACGAGCGTGAGCGCTTGTGGTGCTGGCGGTAAGGAAGAGGCGCAAGCGCCCAAAATCGAATACGCTCAATCGGTCAGTGTCGCCGATGGAACATTGGCGGATTACATGAACGCGGATTGGCTGTATCAAAATTACTTGGGTGAGTACGGATTGCCCGCAGAAGTAAAGCCACTATTCATTCCTGAATTGCAGATGTTGGCGAATGGATTTGCGTTGCAATTTAAGCGCGGAGAGGATGTGCAATTGTCTGTTAAACAGTTTCACCAAGGGGTAATGATGCTCAACGCAAGTGGGCAAATGGCGCAGTTCTTTATGCAGGTTAATCAGGATCCAGCTGGGTTTGTTAAATCGGCGACAGGCCAAGGCGGCGCGCTACGTGCGCCTCCAGTAAATAGCGCAATAGCGCCACCAAGTTTAAGCGCGGCAGATCAAGTGATGATTGATAATGCCAAGTTGCGTATGGCAAAAGAAGCCGCAGAATGGGAGCGAGTGCGTAAGGAATATGCACTTCCTTATGAACTACCCGGGCGGGTGGAAAAATGGTTTATTTATAGCCCTGCGATGAAGGGCGGAAAAAACAGTGGCGGGAGCGCTGGAGGAGGGGGGCGTCCAGTCCTGCTCCCAGCAGCTCCTAAATTCAACTTGAATAATTGGGGGGGGTGGAATGGTGATTTCATGTTCCTTGGGGGTGGAAACCCTTTTGGGCATGTTGCAATGGTAGACCTAGGGTTTTGGGGTGATGAATTTTCCGTAATTGAGGCGCAAACAAATGCAGGTGTGAGGAAGGAATACTCTGTAAATGCTTGGGCTAGTGGTTATAGTTATGTCGAAGGCTATCACCCCTATATTTCTTGGTACATCGATGCTCAAAGGATACGTAATGATGCCGTCTCTTACGCTAGAATAAGATTGGGCAAAGTTACAATTGGCTGTTCTGGAATAAAAGTTCAGCTTCAGGTGCATATTGCTCGCAGTTAATCTGGCAAGCCTACTACATACAAGGGTACGATTTGGATGCGGATGGTGGATCGGTAGTCTATCCTCGCGACTTAACACGCAGTAGTTTTGTGTGGTTTTTCCGGAGCACTTAAAATGACGATTGCAGTGCAAAAGCTACTCGCCACAGTTGTACTTTCTATAGCAGTATCAACGGGTTGCGCAAAACAAGATATCAGTGAGCTTGCGAGCGTTGCATCATGCAACAACACCTTTGTTGTTGCAGATAAATACTGGATTAAATTATTTGAGCATGATTCAGGAGGTGTGAATATCAAGTTGGTGCGCGACATAAACGTAGAAGAAGGCGGGGTCGGTGTGGCAAGCTATTTGTGCGTACGTAATGAAATTGTGAATAGCTATGCTTACAGAGGACGTGGAGGTTTGGTTGACTATCAAGATGAGGGCATTGAAGTTCGCCCGTTGAATGATCGAATGGAGCGTTATCCTTTCAATAACGATGGTGTGTCCAATTTGATCCCTTATCGTAACGGTGTGCTTTTTGATACAACGTTATTGCAAAAAGAGCCAATAGATAAAAATTTGGGATTTTTGAGCAAACGCGAGCAGTTTTCAGATACCCCACTGACTGTTCAAAGTTATATGGGGGGCAATAAGAATTCTGAAAAAGCAACCCATCACGTATTTACTTGGTTGCGGTTCTTTGATCTTGATCAACGTAAAGTGACGCACTCTTATCGATATAACTCAGGTCTCCTCAATTGGCTGGAAGGCGATGCATTAATTACCAGAAATTCAGCACTTACACGCCTAGATTTAAAAACAGATTTCAGGAAAGGTATGTATGAGTTTCCTGAAAATCGACAAAGAACTGCAAAAGGGGAGTTGGATTTTAGAGGCGGGGTTGTTTTGCGAGCTATGGGTAATTTTTATGCTGTGGCCAGCGATCGACCTCACGTAGGGGCACTGGGTAAGCCGCAAATGCGCCGTTTAGTTCCGTCTGGAATGGCGCCTAGCAAAGCAAATCAGTGCAAATGTATGGTTATTTATAGTCTGGATGTGGCGAGCAGTGAATGGCGCGAAAAATTAAGATTTCCCTATGACGATATTACTTATGCGATAGATCGGGATAAGTTTATTTACCTGTTTACCCGAGCATCGGGGAAAGTGTTGCGCTACGACATTCAAGCTAATACATATGAAGAAATTATTTTCGATACAGGCGGGAGGTCTGTATTGGCCGCTAGCTACACTGGTGATAACTTTGTTCTGGAGTTGGGTGTAACTACTAGCATAAAGCCGTCGTCAGATCGAAGCGGTTCTTATCGCACAACCGCCAGCGTAATAGTAGTAAGTTCGGATTTCAAACAGCGTAGCCAGCCCGTTGATTTTGGAGATGTTGGATACTTAAGGATTACCACTCAACAACGCCCAAAGTGGGAAGGGGAATCCATCGGGCTTAATGAAATCGAGGAAGAATGATGAGGCAACAATGCTTGATACAGCTTGCGGTATTGCTGTTGATCTCTTCATCAGCATTTGGGCAGGATGCATATTGGTACGATGGTGATGCACAAATTCCATTGTGGGCGGCGGAAATGGGTGGTACGCCACTTGTTTTCAGAGAAACCTCCGCATTGGGTGCGCCCAAACAACGTTTGACTGGGCGCGTGATTGTGCGTTTTCACGCACCACCCAGCCCAGCGTTGCAAGCTAAAATAACTTTGCATTACGGATTGCGCTTTGAGCGGGACATGGAAATCGGCGTAGTTACTTGGTTGTATTCAGCACCTAACGTTGCAAATTCTTTAATGTTAGCGAATCGCTTGATGGAATCTGGCGAAGTTGCTGCTGCCTTTCCCGATTGGGAAAATGCGCGTTAGTTCTTGGGGCGCTATCGGCCTTGCGGCACAACTCACTTTATTGAGTGGGTGTGGTGGCGGGAATGCACCTCCACCTGATCCACTTACCAGCCAGCAATGGCATCTGGGAATTGCGCCAGAACACGAAGCGTTTGCTCATGCAAACATACCTTTGGGTTGGACGGGGCGAGGTGTGTTGGTATCGGTGGTTGATAACGGTATCGACATTCATCATGAAGATTTGAAATGGAATATAGGGCAAGGAAGTTTTAGCTACCTTCCTGAAGATTTCGACTTCACTGATGCAGACCATGGAACGGCGGTTGCAGGGTTGATTGCCGCAACTGACCATAATGGACGCGGTGGCCGTGGTGTTGCACCAGATGCGCAGGTGATTGGCTTTAATGCGCTACGAGCACCCTCCATGAGTAACTTTGCCGATGCGCTCACACGTCATAAAGATCGAGTTTCTGTCTCGAATAATTCTTGGGGAGATTTTAATTCGTGGGGTGAACCGCTGGCGCTGCGTACGCTAGTTGAGGCGGCGTTGGTGGAAGGTACGAGTAAGGGGCGTAATGGCAAGGGAGTCGTTTATGTATTTTCTGCGGGTAATGGCGACACATCAGCAGGGGGCGGGCTTCCTTCTGATAATGTGAACTACAGTGGGCTGGTGAATAATCGTTATACCGTGCCCGTGTGCGCTACGGATGAGTTCGGCAAGAAAGCATCGTATTCGGAAATAGGTGCGACACTGGTTGTTTGTGCGCCGTCGAAGGGCGCAACTAGTTTGGGTATTGTGACAACAGACGCCTCTGCTGATAAGGGCTACAACCCCAAATTTTTCAAGAGCGATTTTGCGGATATTGCTTACACACGTAATTTTGGAGGCACGTCCGCATCGGCTCCCATTGTCTCGGGCGTGGTGGCACTGATTTTAGAGGCCAATCCCAGTTTAAGCTGGCGCGATGTGAAAGCTATTCTTGCAGCCAGTGCGCAGCGTAATGATGCGCAAGATGGGGATTGGACAACAAATGCGGCTGGATTGCACATCAATCATCGTTATGGCTTCGGACTGGTAGATGCCAGCCGTGCGGTTAAATTGGCGCAATCGTGGCGCTCATTTGGCACGGAAGGGTTTGTTTTATATTCAATGCCCGTTAATCAATGGATACCCGATGGCAATCTGCAAGGGATTGAAAGTGCTATCGAGGTTGCTGAAGACATGACGGTGGAATTCGCGGACATCTATTTTGATGCGCCCGACCACATGCGTTTGGGGTATTTGGAAATTACATTGATTGCGCCGTCGGGTACGCAAAGCATACTTGCGGAGCTGCATGAACAGAGCTTTGCGGTATTTCGTTATCGAAACTGGCGTTTTGGTTCAGCGCGACACCTCTTGGAGCGGTCGCGTGGACGTTGGCGACTTTCCGTAAAAGATAAACGTACAGGTGAGGCTGCGCCTTGGGTTTCATGGGCGCTCAAAATTTACGGACATACTTCGCTCATTCCAAAGCCGTCGCTACCTCATCGAAACAACTAGAGGTGTCGCTAATCAATCAGGCTATCTAGCCGTGCTAGAATGCGCGC
The DNA here is from genome assembly GCA_036171075.1 of Sideroxydans sp. Lineage (GTDB taxonomy): Bacteria > Pseudomonadota > Gammaproteobacteria > Burkholderiales > Gallionellaceae > Sideroxyarcus. The sequence goes on from JAVHQJ010000215.1 coordinate 6,924, forward strand.
CTTCATTTTTGGCCATTCATTTTGTTATTTATTTCGGAGAGTACGCACATGATTTCTTTAACTGAATTGTTCATCAGCAACGCACACGCAGAAGGCGCGGCCGCCCCAGCAGGCGGCGGTTTTTTGGAGTTCCTGCCATTAGTCGCACTTTTGGCCGTGTTTTATTTCCTCATTCTGCGCCCACAACAAAAGCGCACTAAAGAACATAAGTCCATGATGGACGCGCTGCAAAAAGGCGATGAAGTGGTGACGGCGGGTGGCGCATTGGGGCGTGTTGAGAAAGTCGGCGAAGAATATGTGTCCGTCGCAATCGCGGACAACGTAGTTGTTCAAGTGCAAAAATTTGCGATTCAAACGGTATTGCCAAAAGGCACGATCAAGTCTATCTAAATTGCCACTCCGTATTTCCGCACGCGGAAGACGGAGTGAACGAATCGCTACGTGAATTTTTAACTTTTGCTATAGGCAAGGTGCTGCAATGAATCACTATCCGCTGTGGAAGTACATTTTGATTTTGTTCGCGATTGTTGCGGGTTTGGTGTATGCCTTACCCAATCTGTATGGCGAATCGCCAGCGGTTCAAGTGTTGCCGCTACGTTCAAATTTGAAAGCAGACACTGTTTTGCTTAAGCGGGTGGAAGAGGCATTGCAGAGTGTGCAACTCGCGCCTGAAGTGATGTCGTTGGATGCCACCAGTGTTAAGGTGCGTTTTGCGGATACCGATAGTCAGCTTAAAGCGAAGGATGCACTGCATGCTGCTTTGGGAGATGACTATGTGGTGGCGCTGAATTTGTTATCGCGCTCACCCCAGTGGTTGACCAACCTGAATGCTTTGCCCATGTATCTGGGGTTGGACTTGCGCGGTGGCGTGCATTTCCTCATGCAAGTGGATATGAAAGCTGCGCTGGATAAGGCTGCAGAGTCCACTTCGAGTGACATCCGCAGCACATTGCGTGAGGCCAACATTCCTTACGCGGGGGTCGCTCGTGAAGTCAATGCCATCACCACCAAATTTCGCGATGCTGACGCGCGCCGCAAAGGTGAGGCCGAACTCAAGCAGCGTTTCTCTGGCTTGGATTTTGTGTCGAGTGAAGTGGCGGGCGAATTTTTGCTGGTCGCTAATTTGAAGCCGCAAGAAAAATTGCGTATTCAAGAATCTGCGGTGCAGCAAAACTTGGTGACCCTGCGTAATCGCGTCAACGAATTGGGCGTGGCAGAACCTGTCATTCAACAACAAGGTGTAGATCGCGTGGTGGTGCAATTGCCAGGCGTGCAAGACACGGCACGCGCTAAAGATATTTTGGGACGCACGGCTACTTTGGAAGTGCGCTTGGTGGATGACGAACATCAAATCGGCGCGGGCGGCGTTGCGCCGTTTGGCACGGAGATTTTCAAAGACCGCGACGGCACTGCGCTGGTGGTGAAAAAGAGCGTCATCTTGACGGGCGAGCGTATCAACGATGCGCAACCGGGCTTTGACAGTCGCAACAATGAAGCCGCCGTGCATATCAATTTGGATGCCGTGGGCGCACGCAAATTCAAAGAAGCCACGCGTGAAAATGTAGGCAAGCGCATGGCCATCATCTTGTTTGAAAAAGGTCGCGGTGAAGTGGTGACCGCACCGGTGATTCGTGAAGAAATTGGCGGCGGGCGTGTACAAATCAGCGGGCAGATGGATACCGCTGAATCACAAAACACGGCGCTGTTGTTGCGCGCAGGCGCACTGGCCGCACCGATGGAAATCATCGAAGAACGTACCGTCGGCCCCAGCTTGGGCGCAGACAACATCGAACGTGGCTTCAATTCCACCAAGATTGGTTTCATCGCCATCAGCGTGTTCATGATTGTTTATTACCTCATGTTTGGCACCATCTCGGTGCTGGCATTGACCGCTAACTTGTTGCTGCTGGTGGCCTTGCTCTCCATGTTGCAAGCCACACTGACCTTGCCGGGTATGGCAGGTATCGCACTGACCTTGGGGATGGCGATTGACTCCAATGTGCTCATCAACGAGCGTATCCGTGAAGAGCTACGCAACGGTGTGCCGCCGCAGATGGCGATTCATACAGGTTATGAAAATGCCTTTGCGACGATTCTGGACTCCAACATCACCACGCTGATTGCGGGTGTCGCCCTGTTCATGTTTGGCTCTGGGCCTATTAAGGGCTTCGCGGTTGTGTTGTGCCTCGGCATCCTGACCTCGATGTTCAGCGCCGTGTTGGTGTCGCGCTCAATGGTCAATCTGTTCTATGGTCGCAAGGCGCGACTCAATAAAGTCGCTATTGGTTAAGGAAAAAGACATGGAATTTTTCAAAATCAAAAAAGATGTCCCGTTTATGAGCTACGGGAAAATCACCACCAGCATCTCGTTAGTCACGTTTTTGTTGGCGGTGTTCTTTCTGTCCACCAAAGGCTTGAATTTCGGCGTGGACTTCACAGGCGGTACGGTGATGGAAGTGCATTACGCACAATCTGCGGATTTGGACAAAGTGCGCGGTAAGTTGGCGGAAATTGGCTTGCATGATTCAGTGGTGCAAAACTTTGGCTCAAGCCAAGACGTGTTGATCCAAGTGCCGCTCAAGCAAAATACCGTGGGCGCGAAACTGTCTGAAAACGTATTGGAAGCATTGCGTGTGCAAGATGCCAGTGTCGAATTGCGCCGCGTCGAATTCGTCGGCCCGCAAGTGGGTAAAGACTTGATCGAAAACGGCGCGATGGCCTTATTGCTGGTGTCGATTGGCATCGTGGGTTATCTGTGGGTGCGCTTTGAGTGGAAGTTTGGCCTGGCAGCGATCATCGCTAACTTGCATGACGTGGTTATCATCTTGGGCTTCTTCGCCTTCTTCCAATGGGAGTTTTCACTCTCTGTCTTGGCGGCGGTGCTGGCCGTGTTGGGTTACTCGGTCAACGAATCTGTGGTCGTGTTCGATCGGATTCGTGAGAACTTCCGCAAGATGCGCAAGACTGAAGTCGCCGAGATTATCGACAATGCAATCACCCGCACCATGTCACGTACCATCATCACTCACGGTTGTACGCAGATGATGGTCACTTCCATGCTGTTCTTGGGGGGCGCCACATTGCACTACTTCGCATTAGCGCTGACCATCGGCATCTTGTTCAGTATCTATTCCTCGGTGTTGGTTGCCAGCCCATTGTTGTTGATGTTTGGTGTGTCGCGCGAAGATTTCATCAAGCCAGAGAAGACCGAAGCTGAAGAAGTGCTGCCTTAATTCATGCTCGATTTAATTCTGCATCTTGATGCGCACCTACTGGCTTTAGTACAAGACTATGGCGTATGGGTCTATGCCATTTTGTTCGCGATTATTTTTGCGGAAACAGGGTTGGTGGTCGCCCCTTTTTTGCCCGGCGATTCCCTGCTATTCGTGACGGGAGCATTGTGTGCGATGGGCTCGTTGGACTTGCAAGTGTTGATGCCCTTGTTGATGCTCGCCGCTTTTGCCGGCGACAACAGCAACTACTGGGTAGGGCGTTTGGCGGGTATTAAACTATTCTCGCGTGACTCGCGTTTTTTCAAACAAGCGCATCTGGAAAAGACGCAAGCCTTCTATGCTAAACACGGCGGCAAAACGATTATTTTCGCGCGCTTCCTACCCATCATTCGCACCTTCGCCCCCTTTGTTGCGGGCATCGGCGCGATGCGTTATCGCCTATTTATGATGTTTAGTGCATTGGGTAGCGTTGCGTGGATTGGCAGCCTGACCTTATTGGGCTACCTTTT
>JAVHQJ010000216.1:0-2213 GCA_036171075.1 Sideroxydans sp.
TATGATAGCCATTTAATCAATCTATGTAAAACACCTCAAGTCACGTTGTAATCCTTGCGAGGCAAGATCATCAAGACAACCCGGCCCGACAAGAACCTCCCCTGTCCGCTGGATCGCGTCAACCGGCAATTCAGGGCGGAACGTCCCAACCAGCCCGACGCGATTGAGAAACATCATCCTGCCCTGTCAGGCTCTAGCCCGACAGCTATCGTGACACTTCATCCTGCCTCGTCGGGATGAATCCCGACCTACAAATCTCAACCCAAAAACACTATCCCTTGCGTGTCATCAACTGCCGCACAGCGCCAAGCACAAACAACGTATTCGTCACCAGATAACGCTGCCACAACCGCCGTGGTTCAGAAACCAGGCGGTAGAACCATTCCAAGCCGTTATCCTGCATCCACTTCGGTGCGCGTTTGATTGTGCCTGCGTGGTAATCGAATGCTGCGCCCACGCCTACCATCACCGCGTTGATGCGCCCACGATGCGCAGCCATCCACAATTCTTGTTTTGGGCAACCCAAACTCACCCACACCGTCCCCGCGCCCGACGCATTGATCTGCGCCACGATAGCGGCATCCTCTTCCGCCGTGAGCTTACGAAACGGTGGCGAGATTGACCCTGCGATCTTCAAATTGGGAAAAGCTTCCAACAGCTTGGCCTTCAAAATCCCCAATGTCTCGTCAGAACTTCCGTATAAGAAAATACCGCCGTCATTCTTAAAATGCGAATCCCTCGGGCCGTCATTCCCGCGCAGGCGGGAATCCAGCTTTTGACTCAACTCGCAATACCGCCACATCAAATCAGGCCCATTGATGCGCTGCTGCCCTTCATGCCCAAGCTTGCGCATCATCCAAGCCACGGGCGCACCATCCGGTGTCGCCATATCCGCCTCGCGCACCACGCGGCCAAACTCGACATCTTGCAAAGCCGTCACCACCGAATGCACATTGCAGATGCACACATAACGGCTCTCATGATTGGCCGCCCAACTGTTGAATTGAGATAGAGCGCCATCCCATGTGATGACGTCGATGGGAGCTTGCAGAACAGAAGCTGTGACTCGATTAGTTAGCGACATACTTCTCCCTAATCGCACTCTCATAAATTCCAATCAACTGTGCATAGTTTCTCTCAGCAGTAAATTCAGCCTCGTACTTCGCACGTGCCTTTCTCCCCATTTCAGCCATCTGCTCAGGATGAGCTAAAGCCCAAGCAAATTTATCCGCCAAATCTTGTGCATTGCCCGCCTCGAACAACAAACCGGTCTCCCCATCAGTCACAATTTCAGCCAGCGCCCCGATGCGGCTGACGATTACCGGTAAACCAGCGGCGAAAGCCTCAACAATCGTGCGCGGAAAATTCTCATACCAGATACTCGGAATGACCAAGGCCAAGGCGCTATTCATTTCTTGCCTTACTGCATCAGCAGGAAGAGAACCCAACTTCTTCACACCTTGCACACCATCCAACATCGCCGCCTGAGGCCCATCACCCGCGACACGCAACTTGGCATTCGGCAGCAATGAGGCGGCCTTTGCCAAAGATTCAATGCCTTTTTCAACCGACAAGCGCCCCACAAAAAGAAGGCCGTCACGAGGAATATCTAATGGTGCAGGCGCATCCACAAAATTGGGTTTCACCACAATCAACTCAGCAGGCAAACCACCCTCGATAAACTTATTCCGACAAAAATCATTCAGCGCAATGTAGCGCGACACCTTGTTGCGATACGTTCCCAACCCACGATGCAAAGTCAGCATACCCGCCAACACAGCCGATGCAGCACCAGAGCCGCGATAGCACTTGCGCACCACACCGCGCCAAGGTAAATGTCCGGCGCAGTCCTCGCACACCTTACCCTCACGCAAATACAGCGCACTCAAACACATCAGGCGGAAATTATGCAAAGTCTGAACCACCGGCACACCCGCACGCGCGGCGGCCCAATAGATAGACGGTGAAATCAATGGGAGTGTGTTGTGTACGTGAATCACATCCGGACGAAATGATTCAATCAATCGAGACAGCTCACCCGCCGAACGTGAAGACCACAGCGTTTGAATAGCAACAGAAGTTGCGGGCATCGTTGCAATATCATCGTTACTACGGGAGTAAGTTTCAACTTCATGGCCATGTGAGCGCAACAAAGCGATTTCAGATTCAACAACGGAATCCTCACCGCCGCGATGTTGGTAGGCGTTGTGAAC
>JAVHQJ010000217.1:0-722 GCA_036171075.1 Sideroxydans sp.
CAGCAGTATCTCGACAAAGCGATTCGCCTGTGGCGACATGAACTTACCCTTGCGCAAGACAAGGCCGTATCCGCGCTGAGGGAAGTAGTCTGCAAGCGGGATGGCAATGATTTTTTCGTATCCTGCCAAACAAATATCGGTGACGATGGAGATGCCCATGCCCAATTCGACATACTTTTTGATGACCTCCCAACCGCCTGCCTCCAGGGTGACTTTGAACGATAGATTGTGTTGCTGAAACACATATTTCACCACGCCCCAAGTGGAGAGATGGCGCGGCGGCAAGATCAAGCCGTATAGGCTGACATCGGCCAAAGTCACTTTCTTTTTCGTAGCGAGGGGATGCCCCACTGGCATGATTAACATGGGGTCAAAGGTCACCAAGGGCTGGTAGGTAATGTCATCAGGTACATCCAGCATTGAACCGACGGCGAAGTCGATCTCGTCCGACTTCAACATCTTAAGACCATCGCGCCCAGTGACATTGTGCAAACGTAGATGAATGCCCGGATAGGCTTTAGTGAAACGGCTCACCACCTCGGGCAAGATGTAAAGGATGGTGGATTCACCCGCCCCGATGTTTAATTCTCCTGACTCTAAGCGCCCATGTTGCGATTCAAAATTAGTATGCAGTCCATCTACGCCTTGCACCAATGGCTCGGCCAAGGCATACAGCGTTTCACCATCTGGTGTTAGGCGCAGGGTTGGCCCGCGCCGCTCGA
>JAVHQJ010000217.1:732-2202 GCA_036171075.1 Sideroxydans sp.
CGCCGCTACGGTGATGCTGCCGCTACGCACCACTTGGCAGAAGGCGCGCATCTGTTTGAGGCGGTTGTTTTTGTAATAGACATCCACTTGTGGCCGATAGTTTCGTAATTCATCTTGATACAAACCAATATTGATAAGGGTTATGACGTGATTCTGAATTCCGGCGATTTGAAATCGCCCTCCACTTTCGGGCTGTATCGTTGCCGTTTCTTCCGGCAGGCGAGGCAGACCAATGAATCGTGGCAGAACCGTGTTCGCTCAGTTGTTGCAATTCATCCCCTTCGGCCATTTCGAACATCTGGTAGATCGCTTCGCGGCGAATCGCGGCGTGAGCGAGTTCACGGCATGGAGCCATCTCCTGTGCATGACTTACGCGCAATTGACCCGTCGCGAGGGGTTGCGCGATCTGGTCGCCTGCCTCAACTCCCAGCGTTCCAAGCTCTATCACATCGGCATCCGCGCCCGCGTTTCCAAATCGACGCTGGCCGACGCCAACGAGCGGCGCGACTGGCGTTTGTTCGAAGCGCTCGGTCAGCGGTTGATCGTCATTGCACTCGATCTCTATCGGGACGAAGACATCGGCTTGGGGCTCAAGACTCCGCTCTACGCGATGGACTCGACCACCATCGACCTGTGCCTCTCCTTGTTCCCGTGGGCCGATTTCCGTTCCACCAAGGCCGCCGTCAAGGCGCACACCATTATCGATTTGCGCGGCGCGATCCCCGTCTTCATAGCCATCACCACCGGCAAGGTACACGACATCAATCTGCTCGACGCCGTAATGCTGCCAGCCGGAAGCATCGTGGTCGTCGACCGGGGCTATCTGGACTTCGCCAGACTCTTCGCTCTGACGCAACGGCAGGGAAGCTTCGTCGTGCGCGCCAAGGACAACCTGCGCTATACGTGGATCGCATCGCGCGAGATCGACCGTTCGACCGGCCTGTGCGCGGATCAGACCATCTTGCTGTCCACCAAGAAATCCAAGCAAAGCTACCCGCAACGGCTGCGCCGTGTTTCTTTCCGAGACCCGGAAACAGGTTTGCATCTGGTCTTCCTCTCCAATCGTTTCGATCTTCCCGCGCTCACTATCGCAGCCATTTACAAGCAGCGTTGGCAGATCGAGCTGTTCTTCAAGTGGCTCAAACAAAATCTGACGGTCAAGCATTTTTTCGGCAACTCGGAGAACGCAGTCAAGGCGCAGATATGGATCGCCATCTGCACTTATTTGCTTGTCCTCATCGCCAAGAAGCGTCTCAACTTAGCGGCATCCCCGCAGATTTTACTGAATCTTATCGAGGTCAATATGTTCGAGAAAATATCAATCCATCAAATGGTTACAGATGCGCTACAGAATTTCGAAGAACGTGACTCCGATAACCAATTGAAACTATTCTAAAATCCACCGGACACTAGTGACAAACGATATTGATCGTGCTGGGACTGATGACCGCGTTCATCTGGGTGCGCAAT
>JAVHQJ010000218.1:0-10566 GCA_036171075.1 Sideroxydans sp.
GGTGGAAATACACACCTTCGTTCAGGCTCATCTGTCATTGGACAAGGCTGGGGGTGTTCAGGGTGGGGCGTTTCTGCGACAATCAACACTGGAGGAGGTCGCAGGTGTCTTAAGCTGAACAAAAAAATTGGCAAAGTACATCTGTCTTAAATTTATTTACTTCTAAAAAGGGCTGAACATGAAAAAAAATATCGTAATGGTGTCGCTTTTGAGCGCCATGTCATCTTCGTATGCGTTGGACAATACGGTTGATCCACGCTCGTTAGCGATGGGCGGAGCAGGCGTTGCAGGTGCGAATGGTTACAATGTTTTGTTCCAAAATCCTGCGGTGTTGAGCGGCTTGCCGAATGAAAAATTTACTGCGCAATCTCCTTTTGCATTGCGCGTTTCCGATGAGGGCGATTTCGCAAATAATGTGGATGCATTGAACTTAAGCGCGACAGCCATGAGTAATGCATTTAATGCTTTTAATAGTGCAGTAACTCCTGCGCAGCAGCAATCAACTGCGATTGCTGCTGGAAATGCCCTGATTAAGTTTAACGGTGACTTGGGGAATTTGAGTAACAAATCTTTGGCGGTGTCTTTATACGGCGGTGGATTCGCGGCGATTCCTAGAACTAATTTGGGCTACGCCTTCAAATTTGATGCGCGTAGTGAGCTGGGAACCGTCTTGAGTTATTCAGTGGCTGACCAAGCTGCGGTGAATACGCTGGGCACAGACTTGAATGCGTGCGGGTTGGATCCAGTGGTGAATGCGGTGAAGTGCAACAGTGCGAATAATCAAATGAGTGGCGGCACAATTGCTGCTGCAAATCCTACTGTGAATGTGCGTGCTGCGGTTGTGCAAGATTTTGGTTTGAGCTTGGCGCGTCATATTGAAACAGAGCAAATGGGTGGGTTTGAAATCGGTATTACGCCTAAATTTTTGCGTGTGGGAACGATTGATGTCGCTTCGTCAGCGCAATCGGGCAATGCAAAAACTACGATGCCTTCTGGCCTCAAATACGAAAATGCCTTCACGATTGATTTGGGCGCATCGAAAACAGTTGTGAATGCAAAAGGTCACGATATGAAGATGGGCGTGGTGGTTAAAAATCTGATTCCTAAAACCCTTAAAACAACGTTGAACAATAACGTTGAGATTGCACCGCAACTCACCACGGGAGTGGCTTATGGCACAACTTGGTTCACAGGCGCAGTTGATTTGGATGTTCTGAAGAACAAGGCGCTGATTACAGGTCTGACGAAAGAATCTCAATTCTTGCGTATGGGTGCTGAATTTGATGCAAAAGGTTGGGCACAGTTGCGCGTAGGTTATCGCCATGACCTCGCGGGTAATTACGCAGGTCTGCCTTCGCTTGGTTTGGGTTTGAATTTGAAAATTGTGAACATGGATTTGTCCGTGGCTTCTGCAGGTAAGAAAGAATTGGCGGCTGCGTTGCAATTCGGTACACATTTCTAATTTGCTGTCAGCGTAATTTTGCAGTGACATCGAGGCCTGCCGCAATGCAGGCCTCGTTTTTTTGATTGAGAGGTTTGTGTGAATCTGGTTTTATTTGATTTGGATAACACGTTGTTGAGTGGCGATAGTGATTTTGAATGGTCGCAATTTTTGGTGGAGCAGGGGGTGTTGGCGCGGGATTTATTTGAGGCCAAGAATGTGGCGTTTTATGAGCAGTACAAAGCGGGAACCTTGAATATCGTTGAGTTCTTGGAATTTCAATTAAAGCCTTTAGCGCAAAATTCGCGCCAAGTTTTGGATACCTGGCACGCCGAATTTATGCGCGTCAAAGTGCGTCCCATGATGGGCGCGCAAGCCAAAGCCTTGGTGGCAAAGCATCAGGCAGCGGGTGATGTGTGTGTCATTGTGACGGCAACGAATAGCTTTGTGACCGCACCCATCGCACGTGAATTTGGCATCGAACATTTAATCGCGACCGACCCCGAATCGGTGTCGGGTGAATTTACGGGGCGAGTGGCGGGCGTGCCTAGTTTTCGTGAGGGCAAAGTGGTGCGTATGGAAAGCTGGTTGGCGCAGCACAACTGGTCGTGGGATAGTTTTGAGCGCACGTGGTTTTATAGTGACTCGATGAATGATTTGCCGCTCATGTCAAAAGTGAGCGACCCGATTGCGGTTGATCCCGATGTAACCCTGCGCGCGCATGCGCTGCAAGCGGGCTGGCCCATAATGAGTCTGCGTGCTTAAAGCGCACTACGTCGGGGTGTATAATGAAACGCATCGCCGCACTGATTGCGGCGATTTCTATTCTTCAGGCCATGATAAAAAAACTTATTAAACGCGTGTTCGGCAAGTCCGCCAAAGTGCGCTCGGTGGGCGCGGCGCAAGTCATTCCTTTTGAGGTGCATGGGGTGAGTCGTGAGGGCATCAGCTTTGGTGCGCGCCGCGTGACGGATGGTCTGCAAGCAGCTGGATTTCAAGCGTATGTAGTAGGCGGTGCGGTGCGCGATTTGATGTTGAATAAGCATCCGAAAGATTTTGATGTGGCTACCGATGCCACGCCAGAAGAGGTGCGCCGTGTGTTTCGGCGTGCGCGCATTATTGGGCGTCGTTTCAAATTAGTGCATGTCATGTTCGGTGAGGAGACGGTGGAGGTTTCTACTTTTCGCCGTGCCATCGAGGCAGACGAAGCAGAGACGGATGCGCATGGGCGTATCTTGCGCGATAACGAATTTGGCGACCAAGAGCAAGATGCCGCGCGTCGTGATTTCACCGCCAATGCGCTGTTTTTTGATGCGACCACGCAAGAAATTTTTGACTATCACAATGGCTATGCCGACATTCGTGCCAACACTTTACGCATGATTGGCGACCCTGCCGTGCGCTATCGTGAAGACCCCGTGCGGATGTTGCGTGCGGTGCGTTTGTCGGCCAAGTTGGGCATGAAGTTGGATGCCGCCACCGCCGCACCGATTGCCAAGATGAAGGATTTGTTGAGGAATGTGCCTGAAGCGCGCATGTTCGATGAAATGCTCAAGTTGTTGCTATCTGGACATGCGCTAGAGTGCATCAAGAAACTGCGCCAAATGGAATTGCATCACGGCATGTTGCCGATGCTGGATGTGATTTTGGAGCAGCCGATGGGCGAAAAATTCATCATGTTGTCGCTGCAAAATACTGACCAACGTATCGAGCAAGATAAAGCCACTTCCCCGGCATTTCTGTTTGCCGCCTTGCTGTGGCATGAGGTGTTAGCTACTTGGAATACGCTGAAGGAAAAAGGCGAAGAAGGCCCGATTGCCGCGATGCATACGGCGATGGATGAGGTGCTGGCGCGACAACGTGCGCAACTCGCGATTCCACGTCGCTACGACACAGTGATGAAAGAAATATGGCTGTTGCAGCCGCGCTTTGAACAGCGCAGTGGGCAACGTCCGATGCGCTTGCTGGCTTTACCGCGCTTTCGCGCTGCCTATGATTTCCTGTTGCTACGTTGCGAGAGCGGTGAAGTGGAGGTCGCACTGGGTGCATGGTGGGAGGAGTTTCAACATGCCAATGACGAACAGCGCGCTGACATGCTGATGCCAGATACAGGCGGCACCAAAAAACGCCGCCGTCGTACTAAAAAACCAGCGTCAGCGCATCAAGCTGAACTGCCTATCGAATAATTTACGCACGATGAAACACCTTGCATTCGTTGGTTTGGGCAGCAATCTAGCTGACCCGATTGCGCAAGTTCGGCACGCACTGAATGCCTTAAGTGATTTGCCGCACACGCGCGTCATCGCACGTTCTTCACTGTACCGTAGCGCCCCTGTGGGCTATGTGAATCAACCCGATTTTATTAACGCGGTAGCGCAAGTGGAAACTGCTTTAACACCGCGAGTGTTACTAGATGAATTGTTGGCGTTAGAGTTGGTGTGCGGACGAACCCGCGAATTTTTGTATGCACCGCGCACGCTCGATTTAGATTTGTTGATGTATGACGACCTCGTACATCACGAGCATGGGCTCTCGATTCCACATCCGCACATGCATGAACGCGCTTTTGTGTTGCAGCCTTTGCTCGAGATTGCCGCTGACTGTGTAATTCCGCAGCAAGGTTCGGCTGCGTATTGCATGCGTCAATGCATAGATCAAGTGTTGGAGCGTCTCTAAATGCCTTTGAGTAAATACCGATACATCGTGGTGGAAGGCCCAATTGGCGTGGGTAAGACTACGCTGGCGCAACGCTTGGCTGATTTTGCAGATGCCCGTAGTTTGCTGGAAAAGCCGCAGGACAATCCTTTCCTTGCGCGTTTTTACCAAGATGCAGAACGCTACGCCTTACCCACGCAACTCTTTTTTTTATTCCAACGCATTAACGAAGTGCGCGATTTGGCGCAGATGGATATGTTTCAAAGTCGCACCATCGCCGATTATTTGTTTGAGAAAGACGAGCTGTTTGCACGCCTCACCTTGAGTGATGACGAATACAAGTTGTATCAATCCATTTACCAAAGCCTCGCTCCGCAAGCGCCGACACCAGATTTGGTGATTTACTTGCAAGCCTCCGCCGAGGTGCTGATTGAGCGCGTGCATAAACGCGGCTCGCGCTATGAGCGGTCAGTGCAGGATGATTACTTATCCAAACTGGCGAATAGTTACGGTGAATTTTTTCACCACTACCAAGCCGCCCCCGTGTTGGTAGTGAATAGCGAACATCTGAATTTTGTGGATAATGAAAATGACTTTAATTTGCTGTTGGAGCGCATTGGAAAAATGCGCGGACAACGTGAATTTTTTAATGTGAGTGCGAATTGATAATCTGCTTGAGAATCTGCAAATTGAAAATCAATGTCCACGGCAACACACGCGCGATAGGGGAATTGCATGCGTAAAACCCTCAACACTTTGCAAAACATGCACAGCAAGGACGAAAAAATTGCCATGCTGACTTGTTATGACGCCAGCTTTGCGACGCTGTTGGAGAACAATGGTGTGGATGTATTGTTGGTGGGCGACTCTTTAGGCATGGTGATTCAGGGTCGTGAAAGTACCTTGCCCGTCACCTTGGAACAAATGGCCTATCACACGTCTTGCGTGGCGGCAGGTTCGCAGCAGGCGCTTATTTTGGCCGATATGCCGTTTGGTACTTCTCAAATTAGCCCGCGTGAGACCTTTGCCTATGCCGCGCAGTTGATGGCGGCAGGCGCGCACATGGTGAAACTAGAAGGCGGTGTGACGATGGTAGAAACGGTGCGTTTTTTGACGTCACGCGGCATACCTGTGTGCGCCCACATTGGACTTACGCCGCAATCGGTACACCAACTGGGCGGCTATCGTGTGCAAGGACGTAGCGATGCGGCGGCGCAGCAACTCTTGCAGGACGCGCTTGCATTGCAAGAAGCGGGGGCGGGTATGGTGTTGATGGAAGCGATTCCTGCAACGCTGGCGACTCAAGTTAGCACCGCATTAAAAGTGCCCACTATTGGCATTGGTGCAGGTGTTGGGTGTTCGGGACAGGTGTTGGTGTTGCACGACATGCTGGGCATTTATCCTGGCAAAAAAGCACGCTTCGTCAAAGATTTTATGCAGGGTTCCTCATCCGTCGCCGAAGCGGTGGCGAGTTATGTTGCCGCAGTCAAGTCGGGCGCTTTCCCCGCAACGGAACACGTATTTTGATGCGCCTCATTCATTCTGTCGCCGAGTTGCGAACTCATCTGGCACAACAAGCCTCTATTGCCTTTGTACCCACCATGGGCAATCTGCATGAGGGACATCTTGAGTTAGTGCGCATCGCGCGTCAGAAAGGCCAGTGCGTGGTGGTGAGTATCTTCGTCAATCCTTTGCAGTTCGGCCCCAACGAGGATTTCGATAAGTACCCACGCACTTTAGAGGCGGACTGCGCCAAGCTTCAGGGGTTAGCTGATGTTGTGTTTGCGCCGTCAGTTGATGAAATGTATCCCGAACCGCAAACCGTGTACGTGGACTTGCCTGCTATTGCTAATGAGCTGTGCGGTGCGTTCCGTCCGGGGCACTTTCGAGGCATGGCAACCGTGGTGTTGAAACTGTTTAATCTTGTTCAACCAAACATCGCCATCTTCGGCAAAAAGGACTATCAGCAACTCGCCATCATTCGGCAGATGGTGATGCAGTTCAATCTACCCATCGAGATTGTTGGCGCAGAGACTTCGCGCGCAGACGATGGCTTGGCATTGAGTTCGCGTAATCAATACCTTTCCGCAGACGAGCGAACTGAAGCCGCTAATTTGTATCGAACGCTACAGGGCGTGGCAAAAGACTTGCAGGCGGGGGCGGAAGCCATCGCAACGATTGAGCTAAAAGCCAGTCGCACCCTTGCGCAGCGCGGGTGGCAAGTGGAGTATGTGAGCGTGCGTAGCCAGAATGGCTTGGCGATTCCATCGCAGGATGAGCAAAAATGGGTAGTGGTTGCCGCTGCAAAATTAGGCAAGACACGTTTGATTGATAACCTTGAGGTTTGTCTTTAGGGCATCGTTGTTTATAATGCGCGCCCCTAGCGTTGGGTGTTGGGCAAAATTAAAAATTGCCTTTTTCGTTTGCCTCATCTCCCGCATGCGCGAGAGGATTGAGGAGAGGGTACTGGAGGTAACTATGCAACGAACCATGCTACAAGCGAAATTACACCGTGTGCGCGTAACGCAGTCTGAACTGCATTACGAGGGTTCATGCGCCATCGACGATGATCTGTTGGAGGCTTCCGGTATTAAGGAATATCAAGCAATCGACATTTACAACGTAAGCAACGGCGAACGTTTTTCCACCTACGCTATTCGTGCGCAACGCGGTTCTCATACCATTTCGGTAAATGGTGCGGCAGCACATAAAGCTAATCCAGGCGACATCCTGATTATCGCCACCTACGCAATCTATACCGAAGCGGAGTTGCAAAACTTCCATCCCACCCTTGTCTACGTTGACGAGCGCAATTGCATTATTGGCAAACGCGATAGCATCCCTGTTCAAGCGCGATAGCTTGATAAAACCTACACTATTTTCAAATAGTTAACTCTGTACTTCAATGGGGAATAAGCCGTTTGGATTGTTGCTCGATACTGCGTGTCCGAGTAACGCTGCTTTGGATTGACTTTCCATCATGCCGCAAACGACAAAGCCCCGCAGAAGCGGGGCTTTGTTATTGGGGTAGCGAGAATTATTTAGATGCGCTTGGCTAACTCGGCGGCCTTACCTAAATAAGTGCCTGGGCTTAAATTTTGCAGACGTTGTTTTTCGCTGCTGGGAATATCCAAAGTCTGAATGAACGCCGCTAGGCTTTCGCGATTAATCCCCCCTTTGCCGCGCGTGAGTTCCTTGAGTTTGTCGTAAGCGTTTTCGATGTTGTAGCGACGCATCACGGTTTGAATCGGCTCGGCAAGCACTTCCCAGCTGTTATTCAAATCATCGGCAAGTCGTTGTGGATTGGCTTCCAGTTTGTTTAAGCCTTTTAGGCAGGATTCGTAAGCGAGCAGGGTGTAGCCCATCGCCACGCCCATGTTGCGTAAAACGGTGGAGTCGGTGAGGTCGCGCTGCCAGCGCGAGATGGGAAGTTTTTCGGAGAGGTGTTTGAGCAAGGCATTCGCCAAGCCAAGATTACCTTCCGCGTTTTCAAAATCAATCGGGTTCACTTTGTGCGGCATGGTGGAAGAGCCAACTTCACCCGCAATGACTTTTTGTTTGAAATAGCCGAGCGAGATGTAGCCCCAGATGTCACGGTTAAGGTCAATGAGGATGGTATTCACGCGAGCGAAAGCATCATAGAGTTCAGCCATGCCATCGTGCGGTTCAATTTGAATGGTGTAGGGATTGAACGTGATGCCGCGTGCTTCGACAAAACGTTGCGCAAAGCTTTCCCAATTGACATCTGGGTAGGCAGATAAGTGCGCGTTGTAGTTACCTACCGCCCCATTAATTTTCCCCAACAATTCGACAGCGGCGATGCGTATTTTCGCGCGCTGCAAGCGATGTACCACGTTGGCCATTTCTTTGCCCAAGGTGCTAGGCGTCGCAGTTTGTCCATGTGTGCGGCACAACATGGGTAAATCGGCGTGCTGATGCGCAATGTGTTTGAGGCGCTCAATTAAGACGTTCAATGCAGGCAGCATGACGTTGTCACGCGATTCTTTAAGCATGAGTGCATGAGACAGATTGTTGATGTCTTCCGAGGTGCACGCAAAATGGATAAATTCAAGCGCTTTAGCAGTTTCTGGATTACTCGATAGTTTGTCTCGCAACCAGTATTCGATGGCTTTTACATCGTGATTGGTAGTGCGTTCGATGGTTTTTATTTGGCGCGCATCTTCTTCTGAAAACTGCGCGGCAAGTTGATCGAGTTGGGCTATTGTGGCCGCAGAAAAAGGTGGCAATTCTTTTACCCCCGCTTCTGCACTTAAAGCTTTGAACCACTCGATTTCAATCAATAAACGGTAACGAATTAAACCGTACTCGCTGAAATAGCCGCGCAAAGATTCAACTTTGCTACTGTAACGTCCATCAAGAGGGGAAAGTGCGGTGAGTGTGGAGAGTGTCATGGTGATAAAAAAAGGAAAGATAAACGGCGGCTATTTTACCTGCGCGGCAAACGTGAAGCTACGTAATGATGCCGCCCCCAAGGCAAATCTCACCCTCATAAGCCACTACGGATTGTCCAGGCGTCACCGCCCATTGCGCAGATTCAAAGGTAAAGTGGGTGTGCTCGCCGACGCTGATGCGACATGCTGCATCCTGTTGGCGATAGCGTGTTTTTGCTGCAAAGGTGCGGGATAAATCGGGTGCGTGACCGCTAATCCAGTGCATTTCCATCGCATTTAATTGCGTATTGAGCAGCAGGGGGTGGTCGTGACCTTGCACGACGATGAGTTGATTACGCGCCATCTGTTTGCCTGCGACAAACCAAGGCTCACTCAATGTGTCGCGCGCACCGCCAATCCCTAATCCTTGACGCTGACCTAGGGTGTAGAAAGATAACCCCATGTGTTGCCCGACGATCTTTCCTTCGGGTGTCAGCATGTCGCCAGGCTGGGTCGGTAAGTAGCGATTCAAAAATTCGCGGAAGGGACGTTCGCCGATAAAACAAATACCCGTACTGTCTTTTTTGGCGTGATTAGACAGGCCATGTTCACGGGCGATGTCGCGCACTTGTGATTTAAGAATTTGTCCCAGCGGAAACATTGCTTTGCTCAATTGGTGTTGATTGAGGCGATGCAAAAAGTAACTTTGGTCTTTACTCGCGTCTTTCGCTTTAAGAAGTTGAAAGCCATCATTTGATTCGCGCACTTGCGCGTAATGCCCTGTCGCAATGCAATCTGCGCCCAAGTGCATTGCGTGATCCAGAAATGCTTTGAATTTAATTTCCGCGTTGCACAAAATATCAGGATTAGGCGTGCGGCCTGCTTCGTACTCGCGCAGAAAATAACTGAATACGCGATCTTTATATTCTTTGGAAAAATTGACCGCCTCAATGGGAATGCCGATGGTGTCGGCAACCGACACGGCATCAATCAAATCTTGGCGCGATGAGCAGTATTCGCTGTCGTCATCGTCCTCCCAGTTTTTCATAAACAAACCGGTGACTTCATGCCCTTGCTGTTTTAAGAGCAGGGCAGTGACGGCGGAATCCACCCCACCCGACATACCAACGACGATATTCTTCTTACTCATAGTGGGTGATGAGATCGAGCGGGTAACGTTTGCCTGCGAGGTAGTCCTCTACGCAGCGCAGAATAAGTGGGCTACGGTGACGCGTCTGGGTGGCGCGGATTTCTTCAAGAGACATCCACGTGGCATGCACGATTCCTTTATCTAGAGCGCGTTCAGGATGATGTCCAGTTACTTTTCCGCCGAAGGCGAAGCGCAGATACGTCGTGTTGGATTCAGTTGAATGCCAACGATAGACACCAATCAGGAATTCGGGAGAGAAATCGTAGGCCGATTCTTCTAGCACCTCGCGAGCCGCACCTGCGGCTAACGTCTCGTTAGGTTCCCAGTGGCCTGCGGGTTGATTGAAGCGTAAGCCTTGTGGTGTATGTTCTTCCACCAGTAAGAACTTGCCATCCTGTTCAAGAACGGCGGCGACGGTGGCGTGAGGTGTCCAAATCATATTGTAATTTTAATCGAAATGAAAAAAGGCAGGGTCGCCCCTGCCTTTTTTAGATTACCGCTAAATTACTGAGCTGCGGCTGCTGGAGCGGCTGCTTCAGCGTGGTCTTCTTTGTGTTCTTTTTTGGACTTGTGTTCTTTCTTTGCTTTGTGTTCTTTTTTAGCTGCGTGCTTGTGTTCTTCTTTAGCTTCTTCAGCTTTAACAGGCGCAGTAACGGCAGCAGGCGCTGCTACAGCAGCAGGAGCGGCAGCATGGTCGTTAGCAACAGCGGAGAAAGAAACAGCAACCAGTGCAGCAGCAATCAATGTAGATAACAATTTCATGTGAGACTCCAATTTTAGTAAGTTAATAAGTATTTATGACACTACTTGTGTCAGGCGCGAACAACGTAGCCGATGTGACATGCGTTGACAAGAAGGGAGAAGTAACACTTTGTGTTTGGTGCCGGGGGGGGGAATCGAACCCCCACGCCCTTTCAGGCACTGGATTT
>JAVHQJ010000219.1:0-35028 GCA_036171075.1 Sideroxydans sp.
AGCCACGGTCGGTCTGCACCGGGCCGCCGAAATGCACGGGCATGTCTTCCAGCTCTGGCTGGGTGAGTGGCATGTTGATCTGCGCGAACAACTCGCTCAGATTGAGGCTGATAGGGCGGTTCACCACAATCCCCATCGCACCTTCGTCGTTGTGTTCGCACACATAGGTGAGTGACTTGGCAAAGAAGGGATCGGTCATCGCCGGCATGGCGATCAGAAAGTGGTGGGTGAGGTTCATACTAGACATGCCGCCATTGTAGCTTTTCAGGCTTGCCTTCACAATTGAGGGGGGGTAGTTCACTTGACTTAAACCCCTCCCAGCCTCCCCTTGTCAGGGGGAGGAGCAGGCTTTGCTCTCCCCCTGACAAGGGGGAGTTGGAGGGGGTTATTTTATGAAGGTATTTTGTTAAGTACACTTCGATGAAGTATCAACTTCAATTTTGACAATCGCGAATCAAACATGACTAAAACCTATCCCGTCTCACTCTGTTGGTTTCGCCGCGACCTGCGCGTGCATGACCATGCCGCCCTCTTTCACGCGCTGAAGGAGAGCGCAGCCGTGCATTGCGTGTTCGTGTTCGATACCGACATCCTAGATGCTTTGCCCAACAAGGCTGACCGTCGTGTGGAGTTCATCTGGCGCAGTGTGCAGGAGCTGCATGCCGAGTTGGAGAAGATCGGTAGCACCTTGCATGTGTTGCATGGCAGCGCACGTGAACTCGTCCCGCAGTTGGCAAAACGTCTCAAGGCGGGGGCGGTGTTTTGCAACCATGACTACGAGCCAGAGGCTATTCAGCGCGATGCACTGGTTGCGACGGAACTTGCAACGAACGACATAGCGATGCACGACTTCAAAGACCAAGTCATCTTTGAACGTGACGAGATATTGAATGGTTCGGGCAAGCCGTTCGCCGTGTTCACGCCTTACAAGAACGCGTGGTTAAAGAAAGTGGATGATTTTTATCTGCGTGCCTATCCGGTGGAAACGTATTTGGAGGCGCTGGCAAAGTGCGAGCCAACGCTATTGCCTAGCTTGGAAGAGATTGGTTTCAAGCCGACTAATCTGGGTGAGATGGCGTTGCCGTGCGGCATGTCGGGGGCGAGCAAGTTGTTCGAGGATTTCCAGCAACGCATCAGCGAATATCACGCGCGGCGCGACTTCCCTGCGGTGAAGGGTGTGTCCTATCTTTCCACGCATCTACGCTTTGGCACGATCTCTATCCGCGCCTTGGCGAGTTATGCCCATCATGTGGGCGGGCAGGGCGCGCAGACGTGGTTGTCGGAACTGATCTGGCGCGAGTTCTATCAGATGTTGTTGCATCATCATCCACACATCGTAAGCCATGCGTATAAGCCAGCGTTCGACGGGCTAGCGTGGCTGAACGACAAAGACAAGTTCGCAGCATGGTGTGAGGGTCGCACCGGTTATCCGCTGGTGGATGCAGGCATGCGTCAACTCAATCAGACCGGCTTCATGCACAACCGTCTGCGCATGGTCACGGCTTCGTTCCTCACCAAAGATTTACAAATTGATTGGCGCTGGGGCGAGCGATATTTCGCCGAGCATTTGCTGGACTACGACCTATCGGCGAACAACGGTGGCTGGCAATGGTCCGCCTCGACGGGGTGCGATGCGCAACCGTGGTTCCGCATCTTCAATCCTGTTACGCAATCCGAACGCTTCGACCCTGCGGGTAAGTTCATCCGTCGCTACATTTCCGAGTTGGCGAACTGTCCAGACAAGTTCATCCATGCGCCGTGGACGTTAGTGAGTAGTGAGCAAGCAAGGTGTGGCGTGGTGATCGGGAGAGATTACCCAGTGCCTATAGTTGATCATGCGTTGGCAAGGGTGAAGACGCTGGAGATGTTCAAGCGCATAAATTGAGGTCAGTCGATCACCACGCCGCGACTTAATAGCGGCGCACCGTGCAGCAGCAGGTTTTATTGGGTTGCGAGAATGTGCGTAACCATCACTTTAATTTCAGCATCTGATACCTTAGCTGGCGCGGCGGGCATGGGCATTGTCCCCCATACACCTGGCCCGCCTGCACGTACACGTTGCATCAGATAACCTGCGGCCGTGCTATCGCCCGCATAGTGTTTTGCCACCATTTCAAAGCTAGGACCGACCACGCGTCTACCGTGGGTGAGGTGGCAAATATGGCAGTTGTATTTATTCAACAGGTCTTCAGCTTCATCTGCATAAGCAAGCTGACTTAAAATTAGGCCTAACGAAATCAGTAAAGCAGCTTGAACTTTCATATACACGCTCCAAATAAAAAAGCGACGCTGTCACCCAAGCCGCTACTTAATTCATGCCACATGGGAGAGGCGGAATTATTGACCTTTAGTTTCCATGTATAACTTGGAAATGAGGGATTGCACGTCGCGCGAAGATTTAGCAAACGAACCTTCGTGCAACATCATAGCAGCTTGCTCTTTATTGCCCGTTTGAACTTTTTCTACGATTTGCGCTGCGTTCACATGAAACTCAGCATGTTTGGCTTTCACTTGGTGAAAGGTGGGCGAGTGTCCAACGAATTGCGTGCCTTCTTTGTAAATCCACTTGCCCAAAGCACACTGGTCATCGCGGCAAATAGTGGCGTGGTCGAGTTTTTCGGCAGACGTGCCTTCCACATAATCGGCTAAGCGTTCTTTCCATTTACGATGGGCTTCAATGGCGGCTACAAAATCTAAACCATGCACCACGCCTTCTTCTTTAATGCCGCCAGATTGTACGTTGGTAGCAGCGGTTTTTTCATCGTTGTTTTTAGATAGTGCAGAAACCCAATCAAATAGTCCCATTTTATTTCCCTTTCAAAAAGTGAGTTGCGAGGATAGTCGGCACATTTTTCAAATGTGTGACAGTCTACTTACAGCCGGTCTTCCTTGACGAAGCGTGCCACATGTCTTAGCAGCTCTTCTTCTTGGAATGGTTTGCCTAGATATTCATTCACGCCAAGTTCTAACGCATAGTGACGATGTTTATCCGCTGTACGTGAGGTAATCATAATAATGGGCAGTTGTTTTGTTTTGCTGTCTTGACGCAAGCGTTTAGCCAATTCAAATCCATCCATGCGCGGCATTTCAACGTCAAGCAACATCACGTCAGGAGAAATTTCTAACAGTTGTTCGAGTGCGTCCACCCCATCTTTGGCGGTCGCCACTAGGTAGCCGTTGCGTTCCAACAAGCGGGTGGTAATTTTGCGCACGGTGAGCGAGTCATCCACCACCATGATGAGTGGCACGGCATGTACTGTCTCAACGATAGTGCTAGGCGTGACGTTGCGCACACTTTGCGCACGTTGGCTGAAATCGACGGGATTAATAATCAGAATGACCGCGCCGCTGCCCGATACCGTTGCACCAGCAATACCTGGCAAGCGCGCAAGTTGCGGGCCGATGTTCTTCACCACCACCTCTTGGTTGCCCAGCAAAGCATCTACATGCAAGGCGATGCGGTTATCGCCGCTACGTAATAACAGCACGGGATTATGCGGCTGGGCGATGACCTCTATTTGTTGGTCGCCCAACAAGCGCGGCAGGTAATGCACGCCATAGCGGCGGCCTTGCCATTCCACGTATTGTTGTTGGTAGACCATATCCAGCGCATCCGCTTTGAGCTGCTGCACATTCTCAACCATCACCGAGGGGATGGCATAAATAGCTTGCCCCGCACGCACCAACAACGTTTTTGTCACCGCTAAAGTCAGCGGCAAATGGATGCTAAAGCGTACACCGCGACCTTTTTCAGAGGCTACATCAATGCGCCCACCGAGCGCGGCAATTTCACTACGCACCACATCCATGCCTACGCCACGCCCAGAAACTTCGGTCACTTCCCGCGCGGTAGACAGTCCAGCGCGGAAAATAAATTGCATGACTTGCTCATCATTGAGCGAGTCGCCTTCTGCAATCAGTCCGCTCTCTAATGCCTTTTGTTTAATGAGTGCTAAATCTAATCCTACGCCGTCGTCGCTAAATTCAAATACGACTTCGTTACTTTCTTGACGCAAATTGAGGCGGATTTCGCCGATAGGATTTTTACCATTGAGTTCACGTTGCTTGGGCTCTTCCAAGCCGTGCGCAATCGCATTGCGTAGCAAATGCTCAAATGGCGCGGTCATTTTTTCTAACACGCTGCGATCCAACTCAATGGACGTGCCGACCAGTTCCAAGTTGGCACGTTTGCCTAACTCCTTGCCCGTTTGCCGCAGAATGCGATACAGACGTTCACTAATGCTGGAGAAAGGCACCATGCGAATTGACATCAAACCTTGTTGTACATCGCGGTTGAGATTGCTTTGCGAAGCCAGTGCGGCAGACGCTTCATCCAAGTTTTTCAACAGTGCTTGCTGCACGGTTTGCACGTCATGCACACTTTCATTCATAAAGCGGGTGAGTTCTTGGAAGCGCGTGAAGCGGTCGAATTCGAGCGGATCAAATTGTTCGGCATTCGCACCCTCAATGTGAACTCGCGCTTGCATTTGCCCTTCCGCTTGAATCTCAATTTCGCGCACTTGTCGACGTAGGCGCTGTACGCTTTCTGTCAACTCCAGCAAGCCGGCCTTGAGGCTGCGTAATTCGGTCTCAATACGTGAACGTGTGACACTCACTTCTCCCGCCTCATTCACCAAACGATCCACGATATCCGCACGCACGCGTAACAAACCTGCTTGGTTGGCGCGCTCTGCACCAATATCAAGCACAGCTGCTTTTTGGGGAATGGCGGCCACAGGTGCAGTCACGCTGGCAGCGTGCGCAGGGGCGGCTGTGGGGTTTTGTAATTCTTCAATCGCATGGGCGATGCGGTCTAGGTAGGCATCGAGCTCATTCCACAAAGCATCGTCCAGATTTTGTTGGGTAATCGCTTGATTAACGCGATCCTCAACACGGTGCGTTAATTCACCTAGTCGCATTGCACCCGCCATGCGCGAGCTACCTTTCAGCGTGTGTAAGGTGCGTTGTAAATCGCGCCCTAGTTGGGCATCGTGCGGGGTAGCACGCCAAGCGCGTAAAGTTGCGCCAATTTTGGGATACAACTCGTGTGCTTCTTCCAAGAAAATGGGCAGTAACTGATCGTCCACTTCGTCATGTACTACACGTTCAGGTGGGGTGTCAGAGGGCGTTGTCTCGGCTTGTGGTTGAACGTCAAGCGATTCAGTTACAAGCGGGGCTTGTGTGTCGAGGGGCAACTCAAGCGTAGGTTTGGCAGGGGTAAATTCGGGCGTAGCAGGTGTTGTTTCCAGCACGGACTCAACCGCAAAATTAAGTTCAGCGGCAGGTTCCTGTTCAAGTGATACGACGGCTTGCGGCGCGGCCACTTCGCTACTCATGAAGATGTTGTTGTCGGCGTGTAGACGATCAATTAAATCGGTGTGCGGGGTGGGTTCTGCTTGATTGCGAATCGACAAACACATTGAATCTAGCGCAGAAATGACGGTGTGCAACAGCGACAGCTGTGGGTCGTTGACGACATTGGGTTTGTCCATGCGCGCGTCCAACCACAACTCCAAGGCGTGTGCTAACTCGGCAATGGATGTGAACCCCATGGTGCGATTAACGCCAGCCAGTGTATGTGCGGCACGCATAAAGCTGTGGCTGACGCTGCTGCCCTGCGTCAACGATAAGTCAATAAAGCACGCCTGCAAGGACTGCATGTTTTGCAGCGCTTCTTCGGTGGCAATACGGAATAGTGCGGGCGACAAGCTGATTGAGCCAATCACAATTGGCAGTTCTTCAGGCGTTGTAGGCTCTGTTTGTGTCGCGGGGGGGGACGCCAACTCTTGCGTAGTATCAGGCTGGATGTCGGGTGTTGCCCCAGCCGCCTCAACGACGGAAGTAGGCGTTGCGGCAGCCTCGGGCGCGGCCTGTCCCAGTTCAATCGCTTTAGCCAGCGCGAGTAATGCAGCAGGCTCAATGTGCGCTTCAACACGCCCCTCACGTAGCAAATCTACCCACTGTTGGAACACGTTTTCGGCTTCGGTGAGCAGACTAAACAAGGTGGGTGTGGCAGGTTTTTCTTCTGCTAACCATTTGTTCATGGCGCGTTCGACATTCCATGCGACTTCACCTAATTCAGTTAGACCCACCATGCGCCCACTGCCTTTTAAGGTGTGGAAAGCGCGCCGAATGGTAATCCAAGACTCTTTGGTGTCAGGCGCTGCACGCACGATTTCATGTTGGGCGTGCAAGTTAGATAACACATCACCCGACTCTTCCAAAAACACTTCGAGCAACTCATCATCTTCACCGCCAGAACGAATCGAACAGGTGGTTGACGTGCTGGATGCGGCAACATTGACCGTTGCAGGTGTCGTGCTGGACACGGCAATCTCTGTGGCAGGTCGTGGCACATTCAAGGTATGTGCTCCGGGCACAAAGCCTTGCGACAAAGACTTAACATATTGATTAAATGCGAAAATCGCATTTAGCGCAAATAGGCCTTCTTCAGGTGAAGGCGTGCCCGTGTGCGAGAAGCGCTCTACCCAATTTTGCAAATCCTGTATCAATTGTTCGGCTTCAGACAAAGCAAAAATATGTAAGCCGCCCTGCACTTGACTGAAGACAATTGCAGTTTGCGCCATGTCATTGCGGGCCGCAGGATTGGTGAGAAAAGCGCTGATGGTTTTGTCGATTAAATCGAAGCATGTCTGCATGGCAGAGGCGACGGGCAGCAGTGCATCGCGGGATTGCATGGCGCAATACAAATTGGCAAGCTGGTTAAAGCGCGCGGGGTCTTCGGCTTTGAAGATGACGGCATCTTGCAAACGCAAATTTAACAAGCGCACTTGTTCGTGGAAGTTGCTACTTAAATGTTGGTAGTGATCAAGACCGTTGCGCAACAACAGCAAGGCCATCGCCATATCTACCGAAAAACGCTGTGCTTGGCCTGGATCATCGGCATGAACGGCGGTCGCGTTAATTTGCTTGCACAAAAATTGCAACGTATTGCGTTCGAGTTTTTCAGCCAATTGGTACAGCTGTACCGTCAGCTGTTCGAAGCGTTTGCAGGCGACGGCATCTTGGCCAATGCACAACTCCCATGTTTCTTCAGCGTTAGCCAGCGCACCATGCATTTTTTCAATGAGTGCCGCAGTTTCGCGGGGTGAGAGCTCTGGCTCTTCAGGAAGATACGTTTCCAGGGCATAGGTTTGCTTGATGGACTGAATTGCTTCGCTCACCGTATGGCTGCGCGCGATCAAATACAGCATCTCGTGCAAGGTTTCATCATCATTGAAAGCACTATTTTCGAGAAGTGCGCGCATGCGCTGGTCAATGCGCGTTAGCGATTTTTTAACATTCAGGTCGGCAGGTACGCCTTCATGTTTGATGCAATTGAGCAGTCCACCTGCTACCCACCAAAAAGCGCGTTGTTGATTTTGCGGTGTGCAGGTGAGCGCCACGCGCACTGCCGCCATCATTTGGCTCAAGGCTTCGCCTGCATTATCTTGGCGTAGCCACTTAAGTAAGTATTGTTGATAACGCGCACGCTCAACTTTGAGTTGTGTGGCGGCATCGGAGAGTAAAGGCTCGGTGAGAATGGAGTCGGGCAGGCTCACGTATAAATTTGGGAAGAACAGATCAATCTCAAATGCCATATCAATACCGCGCGTTTGCAGCAGGTCTTGATATTCGCGGAACAAATGCAGGGTAGCATTGGGCGCACCTTCACTCACGGCATCCAAGTAATGCGTTAAACCAAATAAGGCATTGCGAATGGCCGCTTGATTCATCTGACTGGCACTGCTTGGATTCGCTTTGAGCTCTTGCAACACTTTGCTCAATTGCTCGCAATACACCCGCAAGCCAGGCATGGGCAGGGTTTTAAGAATTTCAAAAGCGCGCTCAAATTCCGCCTCGGCGAGACCCAAAGCGTGTGTGTCTGGGCGGGGAGCAAAGAATTTATCAAGCTGCGCACCCACGTTGGCAAGTGCGCTATCCAAGCCCAATTTAACAGGCAGTAAAAGTGAGGGGCTGAAGGGTGCGTTCACAATTAAGCCTTATAGTTTGAAGCCGGCAACAGAGCCGTTGAGTTCTTTCGCGAGGGCTTCCAATTGCACAACGGATGCACTGGTTTGTTGCGTACCTTTAGAGGTTTGTTCGGAAATTTTCAAAATATCGGTCATCACCGTCGCCACTTCTTGCGCCATGTCGGTTTGCACTTGAGTGGATACTGAAATGCTGTTCACCAAGTCGGTCAGTTCGCGGGTAGAGTTTTCAATTTCCTTCAGCGACTTACTCGCCTCATCAGACAAACGCGCACCGTCCACCACACCCTGCGTACTTTTCTCCATCGCAGACACTGCATCTTGTGTGTCTCCCTGAATCGCTTTCACCAGCAAACCAATTTGCTTGGTCGCTTCAGCGGAGCGTTCCGCCAAGCGTTGCACTTCGGCCGCCACCACCGCAAAGCCGCGTCCCGCTTCGCCCGCAGAGGACGCTTGAATCGCCGCATTTAAGGCCAGTACGTTGGTTTGTTCGGTAATGTCTGAAATCAAATCCACGATTTCACCAATTTCTTGTGAGCTTTCACCGAGGCGCTTAATACGTTTCGCGGTGTCTTGAATTTGTTCACGAATACTATCCATGCCTGCCACGGTGTTGCGCACCGCTGCGGCGCCTTGCTCGGTTACTTCTAGCGTGCGACGCGCCACTTGTGACGATTGTGCTGCACTGGTATCCACCTCTTTAATCGATTTGGTCATCAATTCCACCGCGCCACCCGCATCGCGAATTTCAGCCGCCTGTTTTTGTGTAGCGAGCATCAATCCTTGGGTGACCGTACCTGCTTCGCCAGTGGCTTTGGACACCTGCGCCGAGGCTGCTATAACGCGCGAAACCAGCTTGCGCAACTCATCGGTGGTGTAGTTAATCGAGTCTGCAATCGCACCGGTGATGTCTTCCGTCACAGTTGCCTTAGCGGACAAGTCGCCGTCCGCCAAGTCAGATAATTCGTTCATTAAACGCAAAATCGCTTGTTGATTTTGCTTATTCGCCGCTTCCGCTAATTTGGCCCGTGCGCGCGAGTCGTGAATCACTGTTTTTGCCAACAAGGCTAACAAAACCAACACAAGACCAAATGCCAGCAAAGATATTGAGGTAGTGGCACGTCCCACCAATGAGGTTTGACATGCGCCCACCAACGCGCGCGCATTGCTTAAGAATGGGCCATTTTTGGTTTGACTTACGCTGTCGAAATAATCAGATAGCGCCTGCTTGGCGGCAAACAAACCTTGCGCCTGACTAATTACCGCTTCTACCGAGTTGCGATAACTATCGAACAGGTCGAGCACTTTAGCTACCGCAGGGTCGGCCGCATTAAAGGTGGCTAAAATTTCTTCTGCATCTTCAGTATCACTACCCAAGGAGGCGACGTCTTCAGTGGTGGCTTGACCACCCAGCATAGCGCTGGCATCTTTACCAATACGCTCGGCTAACAAAGCAAAACGCGTGATACGTTGCGGGTCACCCCCCGCAGCTTGCCATTGACGAATCGCTTCACGCAATTGCGGGCCAATCACTTCGGTGGCTTCTACCGCACGCGACACCGTCAAAATACCGGGGCGACCTTCTTCGATAATCTCAATATCCGACAGGGCGGCACGAGCGGCTGGCAACAAGGCATCTAAAGCGCCGCGCACCTCACCCGTGGCAGGCGCTAGGCCATCGCCGCCTTTGTCTAGCTGCGTCAAAATTTGTGTGGCTTCTTCGCGCGCCACAGGCAAGGCTTCAATCGAGGTTTGCTTACCTTGCATGGCCGATGCCGCATCTTTTGCGAGACGTTGTGTCAAGAACACCAAGTCGCCCGATAATTTGAGCTGGCGTGTCACTTGTGACGTGGCGCGGGTGTCGAGCACCGCAGACGTAATCCCCACCAACATCGCGATGCCCGTGGCAATACCCAAAATTTGGAATTGTTTGTTAAAGGTCAATTTACCGAGCAGCGGAAGCGGTTTTTCTAACCAAGAAACAGTTGCTGCATCCGATTTTTTCGTGGACGCTTTGGAGGAGGGGAACTTGATGTTGAGTGCCATGTTGTTGTCCTTAAGTAGCGCTAATTTGCTAAACGCTGATTTGCAAGAATTCAGGTTGATTGATGAGGGTTTCAATATCGAGCTTGTGCCACACAGCGCTTTCTTCATCTAGCAGAAAAGTGCTGTCAGGGGTGGTTTGTAGTTGCCAGCTTTGCGAATCACGCAAGCCCAGGACTTGTGAAACGAGCAGCCCCGTGTTGAAACCGAAGCGCGCATTGAGCAACAGCATGCGATTACGTACTTCGCGCGGCGTGGCGGCTTTTTGCATAAAGGCGGCCAAGTCGACCACGCTACATAGATTGCCGCGCACATTGGCCACCCCACAAAACCAATCTTGGGTGAGCGGCACGGCAGTGAGCGCGGGGGGCGGTAAGACTTCGCCAATATCGGCCATATCAACCAGCCAATTATCAGCGCCAATTTGAATACCCAAGGTGCTAATTTGCTTGCCACTCGTGGCTTGGGCTTGTAATTTATCCAGCACTTCTTGCTGGAATTCGCGCAGATTGAAGCGTTTGGACATGGCGGCTGATTAACCGAGTGCGGCGATTTTGCTGAGCAGCTCGTCTGCATTGACGGGCTTGGTTACGTAGTCTTTAGCACCTTGGCGCATGCCCCATAATTTGTCGGTTTCTTGACCCTTGGTTGTGCAGAGGATGATGGGAATATGCTTGGTTGCGTCATCTTGCGCAATGCCGCGAGTGGCTTGAAAGCCATTTAGGCCAGGCATCACCACATCCATTAGGATGAGATCAGGGGCTTCAGTTTTGGACATCGCCATGCCCTGCTCACCATTTTCAGCAAATACAACTTGATAGCCTTTCTTGCCTAACATATCACCCAACACATGACGTTCTGTTGCCGAGTCGTCCACTACCAACACTTTTTTAATTGCCATGATTCACTTCCTTATTTTGATGAGAGTATTCCATTACAGCTTCAATCAACCCTTTCTTGCTGAAGGGCTTGGTTAGATATTGATCAGCCCCGACTAAACGACCGCGCGCACGGTCAAATAACGTGTCCTTGCTGGTGAGCATAATGACGGGCGTATGTTTGAATTCAGGGTGGTTCTTAATCAGTGCGCAGGTTTGATAGCCATCTAGACGTGGCATCATAACATCCACAAAAATGATGTCTGGTTTGCTTTCAACCACTTTGGCAATGCCATCAAAGCCGTCTTCTGCCAACACCACTTGGATTCCCGCTTGTGCCAAAAATATTTGCCCACTGCGACGTATGGTGTTGCTATCGTCGATCAGAACGACGCGAATTTCACTGACGTTGGTGTTCACTCCTAAACTCCCATTTTTTTGTTATAGGCACTTAATCTAATCCACGTGCGAAGAAGTGTAACCGTGATGCTAACTCACAAAGTCTATTCGCTCAACGCATCTATAGGCCTATATGCTTATTTTCTCCAAAATTGCGGCGTGAACAAAATGAGTACGGTGAAAATCTCCAATCGCCCAATCAGCATGGCGAAGGTGCACACCCATGTTTGGAAGTCCGTCAAAATTTGATAGTTAGTGGAAGGGCCTACTACGCCCAAACCTGGGCCGCAGTTGTTGATTGAAGCCAAGATGGCGGTGAACGCCGAGATGAAATCTAGCCCTGAAATAAGCAAGGTGAAGGTCAGCGTGGCGATGACCATGAAGTATAAAAAGATAAAGCCGAGCACGGCGAATACGATGTTGCTGGCGATTACTTGCCCGCCAATTTTCATGGGGTTCACCGCCGAAGGATGCAGGAGTTTGAGGAATTCGCGCCCAGCTTGTTTGAGTAACACCAAGGTGCGAATCATTTTGATGCCGCCGCCCGTGGAGCCTGCGCTGGCCACGGTTGCAGTGAGCAGCATCATCCAGAGGGGGGCAAAAATAGGCCATTGTGCATAGTCCACGCTGGCAAACCCAGAGCTGGTGGCAATTGACACCAAGTTGAAACTGGCGTGACGCAAAGCCACCCAAAAGTCAGCATAGATGTGCTGCCACCACAAAAAGAGAGCGATGCCGACACAACTGCCTAATATCAAGATCAAACAGGGAATCGCTTCTGGATCAACGCGATAGATTTTGAAGCTACGGCTACGCAAAGCGATGAAATGGGTGGCAAAGTTGAGTACCGCAATCAGCATGAACACAATCATGATGAATTCGATCAGCGGTGAATTGAAATAACCCACGCTGGCATCATGCGTGGAGAATCCGCCCAGTCCAATGGTGGAGAAAGAATGACATACCGCATCCAGCCAAGACATGCCTGCCCATTTAAGACTGCCGATACAGGCCAAGGTGATGCCCACATAAACAATCCATAAATTGCGTGCGGTGTCGGCAATGCGAGGGGTTAGCGCGGAGTCTTTCATTGGCCCCGGCGTTTCGGCTTTGAACAGTTGTCGTCCGCCGATACCGAGCAAGGGCAATACAGCGACGGCCAATACGATGATGCCCAAGCCGCCTATCCAATTGAGCTCATGCCGCCACACATTGATGGCGGGGGGGAGATTGTCTAGACCGACCAGCACGGTTGCACCCGTGGTGGTCATGCCGGACATCGTTTCAAAGTAAGCGTCGGTAAAAGACAGGTTGGGAATAGTCAACAACAACGGGAGGGTGGCGAAGGCGGGCATCGCCGTCCACATGCCAACCACCAGCAAGTAACCGTGGCGGATGGACAACTCACCTTTGTGACTGCGCGTGAGTAGCCAAAGCAACAAGCCCGATGTTGCTGTGCTAACCATCGCCAGGAGGAAGTCTTGCAGCATGGTCATGTCGCCATAAATCAATGCGGTAGCGATAGGCATAAGATAAGCGATGCTGAAAACTACCAGCAATAAACTTAACGCATTAAGGACGGTGAACGCTCTTTTCATTTAGAAAAATCCGAGTTTCACTTGAAACAGCTGTTCGACCTTGTGAATCATTTTTTTGTCGATGACGAACACGATGACGTGATCGTCGGACTCAATCACCGTATCGTGATGCGCGATGATGACTTTGCCGTCGCGCACAATGGCACCGATGGTTGCGCCGCGCGGCGATTGAATCTCATCAATGCGACGCCCCACGACTTGGGAAGAATGGCGATCACCGTGCGCAATCAGTTCCAGCGCTTCCGCCGCACCGCGTCGCAAGGAGTGCACGGCAGCGACGTCGCCTTGGCGCACGTAAGCGAGTAGCGAGCCAATCGTGACTTGAGCGGGTGACAGGGCAATGTCAATTTTGCCGCCCTGTACTAGGCTGACATAAGCGCTGCGATTGATGAGACCGATCACCTTGCGTGCGCCAATTTGTTTTGCCAGCAGGGCCGACATGATGTTGTTCTCGTCATCATTGGTAAGCGCGCAGAACACATCCACATCTTCGACATGCTCTTGCTGCAACAGATTTTCGTCGGTGCAATCGCCATGTAGCACCAGCGTCTTGGTCAATTTGCTGGCCAAGCGCTCACAGGATTTCTTGTTGAATTCGATGAGCTTCACTTGGTAATCATTCTCCAGCGCTTTAGCGAGGCGCATGCCGATGTTGCCGCCGCCGACGATCATCACGCGCTTGGTGGGTTTGTCCATGCGGCGCATCTCTTTCAACACGCGGCGGATGTTCTCTTTGGCGGCGATGAAAAATATCTCATCGCCTTCCTCGATGAGGGTCGTGCCTTCGGGGAACAAGGCTCTATCTTTGCGGAAGATCGCAGCGACACGCGCCTCCACTTGCGGCATGTGGGTGCGCAAGAAGCTCAAAGGCTTACCTACTAAAGGCCCCCCCTCAAATGCACGCACGGCAACCAGCGATACTTTGCCTTGGGCGAACTCCAACACCTGCAATGCCTCGGGGAATTCAATTAACTTGGTGATGTAATCGGTGAGAATTTGTTCGGGGCAGATGGAGAAATCCACGCAGAAATTATCTGCACTGAACACTTCATCGCGGTTGAGATATTCCGTAGAACGAATGCGCGCGATGCGAGTGGGCGTGTTGTACAGCGAAGCGGCCAGCTTACAGGCGACTAGGTTGACCTCGTCGCTCATCGTTACCGCCAATAACATATCGGCATCGGCAATGCCTGCTTGCTCTAAGACAGACGGATGGGCTGCGTTTCCTGCCACCGTGCGTATATCGAGGCGGTCTTGCAACAAGCGAAGTTTCT
Organism: Sideroxydans sp.; assembly: GCA_036171075.1. GTDB lineage: Bacteria > Pseudomonadota > Gammaproteobacteria > Burkholderiales > Gallionellaceae > Sideroxyarcus. Next base: position 14,184 of record JAVHQJ010000219.1, read on the forward strand.
CTGCATCTGCATCCACGACGGTGATGTCGTTTGCTTCATTCACCAAGCTTTCAGCAACGGTGGAGCCAACCTGACCCGCTCCCAGGATCAATATCCTCACGCTTCTTCCTTCCACTTGATAGAGCAACCCATGCTGGCGAGCTGCTCACGCGGGCCTTGCCCAGTGCGGGCGACTTGCAACATGGCATTGAACAGATCGCGTTGCGCATCCGGTGCGGCTTCTTTGCGTGAAGCATCCAAGCGACCGCGATATTGCAATTCCATATTCGCGTTGAAGCCGAAAAAATCGGGCGTACACACCGCACCGTAATCCTTGGCGACTTGTTGAGTCTCGTCCCACACATAAGGGAAGGGGTAGTCGTACTGGCGTGCGATGAGCTTCATGTTGTCGAAGCTGTCCTCTGCGTAATCGGCGGGGTCGTTCGACATGATGGCGATGCTGTTGATACCGTGCTGTTGCAGTTCGCGCACGTCGCGGATGATGCGGTCGCGGATGGATTTGACGTAAGGGCAGTGATTGCAGATGAACATCACCAACAAGCCGTTGTGGTCGCGCGCGTTGTCTAATGTGTAGCGCTTGCCATCCACGCCCAAGAGGTCGAACGGGCGCGCTTTCCAGCCAAAATCACACAAAGGGGGTTGCAGACTGACCATACAAAAATTCTCCCAAAAACCAACAGTGATTAGAGAATGAATTCTTCGTTTGCGCCCTCTCCCTCTGGGGGAGGGTTGAAGTCGGGGAAACGGGCGATCCCATCCTTTATTTCTTGCGGACTCACAATTCCCAAGCCCGTGTTCTTCTGCTCGTTATATTATCACGCCCGTTCTTACTGCCATTGACTGACCATGTCTGCTCCGCGTTTTTATTGCCCGCCGCCATTACCGTTTAGCACTAATGCCGAATTGCCTCCTGATGCGGCACATCATGCTAGTCGTGTATTACGTCTGCGCGTGGGCGATGCGGTGCAGATATTTGATGGCTTGGGTAACGCACTTGATGCCACCATTCATGCCATCAATGGCAAGCATGTGCTGCTGGGAAACTTACAGACGGTGCTGGATACCAGTTCGTCGAATCTGCACATTCATCTGGCGCAAGCCATGTGTAGCAGCGAGAAGATGGATTGGGTCATCCAAAAGGCAACCGAACTAGGCGCAACGAGCATCCATCCCGTGCAAACCCAGCGCAGTGTGGCAAAACTCTCCGAATCGCGCGCCGAAAAGCGGAGTAGTCATTGGCAGGGGGTAATCGTTGCCGCCTGTGAACAATGTGGGCGCAATACTTTACCTAGCATTCTTGCGCCGCAAGAACTGGGGGCGTGGCTTATTGCGCAACGCGAGGTGCAGCACCGCAAATTTATATTGCTGCCCGAAGGTGCGGTGGCACTTAAGGAGCAGCCTGCGCTCACCGGTGATGTCACTTTATTGATTGGCCCCGAAGGGGGTTTTAGTAATGATGAAGCGTTGATGGCGCAACACGCGGGATTCACTCCCATTCGTCTTGGGCCGCGCGTATTGCGTACCGAGACGGCTGCTTTGGCAGGCATTACTGCTATTCAGACGCTGTGGGGCGAGTTTAATTAAGGAAAATTATGCCGTACGTGAACATTCGCATCGCTGGCACATTGAGCCGCGAACAAAAAGCCAAGATTGCTGAAGAAATCACCGATACTTTGCAACGTATCGCGCATAAACCCGCGTCTTATACCTACATTACTTTTGATGAGGTCGCAGAGGAAAATTGGGCTATCGCGGGAAAGTTGCTAGATGAAAGTTAGCGCGGCAAGATGTGCGTCTAAATTGAAAGGAATGACATGCCTGTTGTAACCACCCCAGTGGATTTCGTCGCTTGGTTTCGCTCCGTCGCCCCCTATATCAATACCTTTCGCGGCAAGACATTCGTCATCGCGTTTGGCGGCGAGGTGGTGGCGGACGGCAAGTTCGTCGAGCTGACACACGATTTCAATCTGCTTGCTGCCCTGGGTATCCGCCTTGTGTTGGTACATGGCGCACGCCCGCAGATCGAGCAACATCTATCCAAGAACGACTTGGCGGGTACTTACCATCAAGGCATCCGCCTTACCAATGCCGACACCATGCAATGCGTGAAAGAGGCGGTTGGTCGCACGCGCCTTGAGATTGAAGCGCTGCTCTCCATGGGCTTGGCCAACTCGCCGATGGCGAACGCGGACATCCGCGTGGCGGGCGGCAATTTCATCACCGCACAACCGATTGGCGTCATCAATGGGGTTGATCTGCAACACACGGGTACGGTGCGCAAAGTGGATGTCGCGGCATTGCGTGATCGCATGGAGTTCGGCGAAGTGGTGCTGCTGTCACCCTTGGGTTACTCGCCCACGGGCGAGGTGTTCAACCTCACCTTGGAAGATGTCGCCACAGCAACCGCCATCGCGCTGGATGCCGACAAGCTGGTGTTTATGATGGACACCGACGGCGTACAGGACAAGAAAGGCAAGCTCGCCAAGGAGTTGACCATCGCGCAAGCGCAAGATGTCTTGCGCAAGAAGAGCAAGCTGCCCGATGACGTCGCTATGTTCCTGCCGTGCGCTGTGCGTGCGTGCGAAGCAGGCGTGGCGCGCACGCATCTTATCAGCCGCCACACCGATGGGGCGCTGCTGCAAGAGTTATTCAGTGACGAGGGTATCGGCACGATGGTGGTGGAAAGCACACTCAACACTTTGCGCGCGGCAACGATTGAGGACGTGGGCGGTATCATCCAGCTGCTTCGCCCACTGGAAGAGGAAGGCATTTTAGTTAAACGCTCACGTGAATTATTGGAGCGGGAAATTGCGCGTTTCCAAGTGTTGGAGCATGACCATCGCATCGTCGGTTGTGCCGCCTTGTATCCCTTTCCCAACGAGGCATCGGCAGAGCTGGCTTGTTTGGCAGTGGATGCGCAATGTCGTGATCGGGGTTACGGCGAGGCTATTCTCAATCACATGAGTAGTCTGGCGAAGTCACAGAAAGTGAAGAAACTGTTCGTGCTGACGACGCGCACGGCACATTGGTTCGTTGAACGTGAATTCAAAGAAGCGGACGTGGATCAACTGCCGAAAGAAAAAAAGGCGCTGTATAACTTCCAGCGTCGGTCTAAAGTGTTTGTAAAGAATTTGAAATAGGCTTGTAACAATCAGTCGGTAATCTATCAATGGAGAAGCAAATGGCGAGAATGGTGCAGTGTGTCAAGTTGGGTCGTGAAGCAGAAGGTCTAGAGCGTCCTATGTATCCGGGGGCTTTAGGCGTGCGTATTTATGAGAACGTGTCGAAAGAAGCATGGCAAGGGTGGATAAAATTTCAGACGATGTTGGTGAACGAGAACCGCCTCAATCTGGCCGATCTCAAAGCACGCCAGTACCTAGCGCAACAAATGGAGAACTACTTCTTCGGAGCGGGGACGCAGATGCCAGAAGGCTTCGTTCCTCCGAAGGCGTAAGCAGTTCGAAGCACGTGGGGAAATCTTATTCCGCGCAGAACTTTCTCAATCGTGAACTCGCCCTGCTGGAGTTCAATCGTCGCGTATTGGCGCAAGCGGAAGACCCTAGCGTGCCGCTGCTGGAGCGTCTCACCTACTTGTGTATCGTCAGCAGTAATCTGGATGAGTTCTTCGAGATCCGCGTCGCTGGGCTGAAAGAGCAGATCAAGCTGGGCGGTATCGCCGCAGGGCCAGATGGTTTGGAAGCTTCGCAGATACTTAAGCGCTTGTTCGCCCCCACGCATCAACTCATCGCGCGCCAATACGAGCTATTCAACAAAGAGTTAGTGCCTGCTTTAGCGGGACAGGGTATCAAGTTCATTCGCCGCACCCACTGGAACGAAGCGCAACAAGCGTGGGTGAAAGAATTTTTCCTGAATGAGGTGATGCCTGTGCTCACCCCTATCGGGCTAGACCCCTCACATCCTTTCCCGCGCGTGGTGAACAAGAGTTTGAATTTTGTAGTCGAGTTGCAAGGCAAAGATGCCTTTGGACGTAACTCGGCCAAGGCGATTGTGCAAGCGCCGCGCGTACTGCCGCGCGCCATTCTTATGCCCCCCGAGATTGCGGGTTGCGCGCATGGCTTCGTATTTCTTTCTTCCATCATCCATGCGCACGTTGGTGAATTGTTTGCGGGCATGGACGTGTTGGGGTGTTACCAATTCCGTGTGACACGCAATAGCGACCTGTTCGTAGATGAGGAAGAGGTGAAGAACCTGCGCGTCAGCCTGCAAGGGGAGTTGCCGCAGCGTCACTTCGGCGATGCCGTGCGTCTGGAAGTGGCGGACAACTGTCCGCCTGAATTGGCGAACTTCTTGTTGCGCCAGTTTGAATTGAAACCCGAGGATTTGTTTCGCGTACATGGCCCAGTTAATTTGGTGCGCCTGATGCGCATTCCGGCGCAAGTGCCGCGCCCCGATTTGAAGTTCCAACCTTTTGTGCCAGGGGTGCCCGCGCTCATCCAGAAGAAGGGCGCGGATATGTTCAAAGCGATGCGCAAGGGTGATTTGCTGTTACATCACCCCTACCAGTCGTTCAAACCCGTTCTCGATTTCATCCAGCAAGCTGCCAACGATCCTGATGTGGTTGCGATTAAGCAGACGGTGTATCGCACGGGAGAAGAATCGGAATTGATGGAAGCGCTCATCATGGCGGCGCAGCACGGCAAGGAAGTCACGGTGGTGGTGGAGTTGCTGGCGCGCTTCGACGAAGAAGCCAACATCAACTGGGCCGGGCGTCTAGAAGCGGTAGGCGCGCATGTGGTGTATGGCGTGGTTGGTCACAAGACTCACGCCAAGATGCTCATGGTGGTGCGCCGCGAAGAAAAGAAACTGCGTCGCTATGTGCATCTCGGCACGGGTAACTACCATCCGCGCACCGCCAAGCTCTACACCGATTTCGGCTTGTTCACTTGCAATGAAGCAATGTGTGCCGATGTGAACGAGATATTTGTGCAGCTCACGGGCTTGGGCAAAGCGAAGAAGCTCAATCATCTGTGGCAATCGCCATTCACCTTGCACAGTAAAGTGCTGGAATCCATTTACAACGAAACGAAAATCGCCAAGACGGGCAAGCGTGCGCACATCATTGCCAAAATGAATGCCTTGCTCGAACCCGAAATCATCATGGCCTTGTACGAAGCCTCACAAGCCGGCGTGAAGATTGAACTGATTGTGCGTGGGGTGTGTGGCTTGCGCCCCGGCGTAAAAGGTTTGTCGGAAAATATCAGCGTGCGCTCCATCATCGGGCGCTTCCTCGAACATTCGCGCATCTTCTATTTCCGCAACGAAATGAAACATGACGTGTATTTGGCTAGCGCGGATTGGATGGATAGAAACTTCTTCCGTCGTATTGAAGCATGCTTCCCGGTGCTGGATGCCAAGCTAAAAAAACGTGTGCTGGATGAAGGGCTGAAAATCTATTTGAAGGACAACTGCCAAGCGTGGGAGATGGACTGCAACGGGTTTTGGCATCGCAAGACCAATGTGCGAGGCACACAGATTTGCGCGCAGACCGATCTGATGGAATCGTTAGGTCAGTCTTTGTTGGCGGAAGAGGATTAGGTTGATTCTAATCAGGCACCCATCTAGAGGATGGGGAGGCTGGCGGTGAGCTTGCGAATCTCAGCATGCCGCAAAATTTGAAAAGCTGGGGTTCGCAAGCTCACCGCCAGCCTACAACCGCACGGGAAAGGAGTTTGATTCAGACCTTCTTCGGCCGTCCCGTCTTGATCTTCTCTACCTCAGCCACTGATTTCTTCAATTGCGTGGCAGTCAATTTAGAGAGCAAACGCAGCCCCGCGCGTAACAACTCGCTCTTTTTCACATGTACGCCGACCGCTTTTTCTTTCAGCGTTGCAATGAGTGCGTAATCATTTTGCGGCATGGTGAAGCTGTCGCGCACGACCTTCACCTTGTCGCTAGACTTCTTTTCCTTCTTATATTGCTTTTCAGGTTTGGCGGTGACCTTGGCAGCGGGTGGGGCAGCAACAGGTTTGCGAACCGGTTTTGCTTTGGCAGGGGTGGCGCGAATCGTTCGTGTGACCATGATTTATCTCCCTAATTTGAATGTGGCAAAAACAGTATATACGGTATAACCTGCGAACTCGACTGTCATATTTGCAAGGGGAATCATCATGGAACTCATCCTATGGCGGCATGCAGAAGCGCATGATGGCGCGCCTGACTTGGCGCGTGAGTTAACCGGCAAAGGGCAAAAGCAGGCTGCCAAAATGGCCACTTTTTTACGCGCACGCATTCCCGAAGACACGCGCATTTTGGTCAGCCCTGCGCTTCGCACACAACAAACCGCACAAACACTCACCCAACATTTCCATACTGAAGAAGCCTTGGCACCAGGTGCGTCTGCACAAGAAATTTTAGATGTGGTGGGTTGGCCAGACTTGGATTGCACGGTCCTAGTGGTGGGGCACCAGCCTACATTAGGGCAAATTACCGCGCGCTTACTGGCCAATTCAAAAGGAAGTTTTAGTGTAAAAAAAGGCGCGGTGTGGTGGTTAAGTCGACACGCCAATGAAGGCGAATTTCAGACCAATTTGCGGCTCGCTATCGCCCCCGACAGTTTGTGATTTATTAAGGAGTGCATCATGTTTGAATCAGCCGAACTTGGACACAAAATAGACAAAGCCACCTACAAAGCCGAAGAGCCCAAACTACGTGAGGCGTTATTAAATGCGCAATTTGATTTGGCACAGAAAACCAAATTTCCCGTCATTATTTTGATCGGTGGTGTGGATGGTGCGGGTAAAGGTGAGACCGTTAATTTACTCAATGAGTGGATGGACCCGCGCCACATTCAAGTGCATGCCACAGGCGAGATGTCCGACGAAGAACGTGAACGCCCGCCCATGTGGCGCTTTTGGCGCGCCCTGCCACCCAAGGGCAAAATCGGTGTGTTCTTTGGTTCGTGGTACACCGCGCCTATTGTGCAGCGTGTGCTAAAAAAAAGCAGTGCTGCTACCCTTGCGCAACACATTGAGCAAATTAACCGCATGGAAAAAATGCTCACCGACGAAGGTGCGCTGGTATTGAAATTTTGGTTTCATTTGTCCAAAGAAGCACAGAAAAAACGCCTCAAGGCTTTAGAGAAAGATCCCAAAACCCGTTGGCGCGTCACCAAGTTTGATTGGGAGCGCTTCGAGCTGTACGACAAGTTTCGCAAAGTGTCGGAACATACCTTGCGCGAGACCAGTACGGCTGAAGCGCCGTGGATTGTGGTGGAAGGCACAGACGCAAATTACCGCAGCTTGACCGTCGGCAAGACCCTATTGGATGCGTTGCGCAAACGACTGACGGCAATTCCCGCAAAAGCCAGTGTCGCAAAAGTAGCGCCGCTACAAACCGCAATTGATGAGCTTGATGTGTTGGACAAGCTGAATATGACGCAGAAGATTGCAAACAAAAAATTCGATGCCGAGTTGGAGAAATATCAAGGCAAGCTGGCGTTGCTCACACGCAACCCAAAATTCAAAAAGATCGCAGTCATCGCCGTGTTCGAGGGGTCGGATGCGGGCGGCAAAGGCGGCGCTATCCGTCGTATCACCGGCGCATTGGATGCGCGGCACTATCGCATTACGCCCGTTGCTGCGCCCACAGAGGAAGAACGTGCACAACCCTATTTGTGGCGCTTCTGGCGTAATGTGCCGCGCATCGGACGCTTCACCATCTTTGACCGTTCTTGGTATGGCCGCGTACTAGTCGAGCGCGTGGAGAAATTCTGCTCTGAAGCCGATTGGATGCGCGCCTATGGTGAGATTAACGACTTTGAAGAGCAGCTCACCCATAGCGGCGCGGTAGTGGTGAAATTCTGGCTCGCCATTACCAAAGAAGAACAGCTGCGCCGCTTCAAAGAGCGCGAGAAGATTGGCTTCAAACGCTTCAAGATTACCGCAGAAGATTGGCGCAATCGTGAGAAATGGGATGCCTACGAGCGCGCCGTGTGCGACATGGTGGACAGGACCAGCACCGAGATTGCACCGTGGACATTGGTGGAAGCCAACGACAAGAACTTTGCCCGCATCAAAATTTTGAAGACGCTGTGCCAACGTATCGAAAAGGCAATGCAGAAACTGGATTGAATTGAGGAAAGTCTGCTTACCCTAGAAACGGCATTTGGCTTTCTGCCCATGCTTCGATACGCGCATAAAACCGCGCTATTCAGCACGAACGGAACGGACACCTATTAGGTGAGACACCGTTCGCCCTGAGTAGCACGCGTAGCGAGCGTATCGAAGGGTTCTTCATAGTCCACTTCTGTTTTTAGGCTAATGCGTTGGGCGTGAGCTATTTCGGCTAAAGAATGATTGCCAGTAAGCCATCGTGAGAAGAGCGCACGATGGTGGCGCTCTTGAGTGTCAGTTCGTTTGTGTATCGAACTGGTTGCGCACCTTTTGCAATACCAGTGCTGCGTTCCCGTAGCAGTTAGACCTCGCTTTTGAAGCGGACTCGTACAGGTAGGGCAGTGTTTTTTTTATCGGATTAGATTGCCACCTTGTCTAATTATTTCGCTCCGACCAATAGGCGCGGGCGTTATAGAAGGAAAAACCTCCACCAAATGTCTATTAGCTCATTAGCTCATTAGCTCAAATAAAAGCTTAAAGCAGAAGGGGCAACCGCTTGGTTGCCCCTTCTGATTTCCTAAATTTAAGCGTGGAAAGTTAAAAACGATGAGGAGAGTCGGGCAGTTTGCAAATAGGATTCAGGTCGGTTTGTAAAGCACCAAAGCGGAATTGAGTTTCACCTACCGCCGACGAACCTTGCACTATCGTACGCGCACGCAATCTAACCACTGTCCATACGGCGCTTGATATAGGGTAAGTGAGGTTGAACGTGGCTAAGCCGCTTGCATCAGTCGTGACTGTGGCAGGGACTGTTCCAGCCATTGAATTAGCGGGATTGATAGCTGCATCAAGGGTGAGGGAAGTGGTGGGCGCCAGAGTGCCATAATAATAGGTACGTTGACCATCTTCTCCCGCATCCAAGACTAGGTTTTCGTTAATATCTTCGTTTAAGAAAGTACCTGTGGTTGCGCTATCCGCATCATAGGTGCAATTGGATCCAGTACTCCAAGCAATAGGCCATAAGCTCAAATTAACCACGGTTCCCATGGGGGCGGGATTGCCGTTCCCATCTGCCACCGTGATAGACATGGGCAAAACATAGGCTGTTGCGTTGGAGTTGACACCTAATACAGTTGCTTGACCGAAAGCCATTGAGGCTGCTGTGCCACCAATGACGACAGAAGCATCATTTCCTGACGTAGTGGCATTTAGTCCCGCCGCTTCCGTCGCCACGGTGGTGCCAAGTGCTTGAGCGCGAACTTGTACGCCAGTTGTGCTAGAGGATAGCGAACCAGCGGTGAAAGTCGCTCTGGCTTCACCTAAATTCAAGCCATTGCTCGCTACGGAGGTAGTGTAAGCCACAGCAGGAGATACCGTTTCCCCGCCACCTGTTGGATTAAGGATGGAGAAGGTAACGGGTGCTCCTCCCACGGGTTGCCCATTACCGTCAGTCACCTTTGCAATCAAGGTTGAGGTGCCAGATGAAGAACCCGCAGATTTAGAAATCACACTGGGGGACGCTTGCACCGTGATAGACGCAGGAGTTACTGCCGTCATAGAGACCGACAAGGTGTCACTTGTCGTACTTGCAGGCGTTGTTGCAAGCACTTGAACATTTGCCAAACCTGCCTGTGAAGTATTGAGCGTTGCACTTGCAGTGCCGGCACTGACAGGAACGACTAAAGATGTAGAGCCTCCAGTCCAAATGCCAGTGGTGGATACGAAGGTAACTTGAGTGGTTGGAGCGGGTGCAGTGACCGTTACCAATAAGGAATCACCAATTTTCATGGCGGTGTTAGAAAAATTATTGGTTGCCGCCGCCGTCTGTGCGACTGTATTTAGAGACAGCCCTGAAATACTGAAAGTGGAGGTTACAGGGGTCACGGTAAAACTAGATGCGCCAGTCGTACCCAACGCGGTTGCGGTCAACATGGCAGAGCCTGCCCCGCCTGACACACCTGAAACAACCACGGAAAGTTGTCCGTTCAAATCGGTGGTGCCTGAAGTTGGGGTGAAAGAAATGTTACCCACTCCAGATTTGGCTAATGTTACAGCAGCGCCTGAAACAGGACTGCCCGCAGGATTTTTTGCTGCGAATACGACGGTGGTAGGTGTCGTGCCATCATCAGGCAAGCTGGTGCCAGAAGCGGGAGTTGCGCTGACAGTAGAGCCTGTGATTTGTATAGGCAACTGCATGGTTACTGTGCCGGAAGTGACCGTGATAGTAGCGGTGCGGTTCACGCCAGATGGGCCTGCTGAAAAGCTGGCAGTAGCAACCCCCTGTGCATTGGTGGTTGCTGTGTTGGCGCTTAATTGCCCAGTTGATGCGGAAAAGGAAACCGTTTCTCCTGTCAACACGGAATTTACAGAACTCAAGGTGGTCGCTGAAATAGTGACCGAATCAGAACCATCGCTCTTAAGTGAATTTGCACTGGCGCTGACAGTAAGAGAGGCTGTTGCAGCAACGGGAGTAGTCGCAGCAGGTGCGCTTGCGGCAGGAGTAGTCGCAGTAGGCGTGCTCGCGGCAGGTGTCGTTCCAGCAGCAGGCACTTCGCGCCCGCCACAACCAACAAGCGCCAATAAAAGACCACTGATAAGCAAGAGCTGCATATGTTTAGTGTGGGTGATTTGCACAGAAACCTCCGATAACATTAGACCTTTACATCGCGATATTGCGAAAAGGAATTAGGCGGATTCTATAACCCCCAGATTTAATTAGGCAACCTGTATTTAGAGCGCAGTGTTCCTAACGGTAGAGGGTGCAGATAAGCGGCAACCAGGCGTGCTGCGCGGGTAGGTTGCCCTTTCCCCCTGCTTTAAGGTAGCATTCCCGCCCTTTTGGATGCATTTTGGCGGGCGGCGCATGCCGTTTTTTGTTGGTTTGATTAAGGTGATAAACAAGTGAACAATTCTTCGTTGCCTGCGCAGCAAGGTCTATATGACCCGCGCAATGAACATGATGCATGCGGTGTTGGTTTCGTCGCACATATTAAAGGTAAGGCCAGTCACGAACGCGTGAGCCAAGGCCTACAGATTCTGGAGAATCTAACGCATCGCGGTGCAGTGGGCGCTGACCCATTGGCAGGTGATGGCGCAGGTATCCTGATTCAAATTCCAGATCAATTCCTGCGCGATGAGATGAATTGGGGCGGTATCCAGTTGCCTGCGGTGGGTGACTATGGCGTTGGCATGTTGTTCTTGCCGCGTGATGCGGCGGCGCGAACCGCTTGTGAAAAAATCATTGCTGACAAAATCGTGGCAGAAGGTCAAACCCTCGTCGGTTGGCGCGATGTGCCTGTCGATAACAGCACGCTCGGCGAAAGTGTCAAAGCGCTTGAGCCGGTGGTGCGTCAAGTGTTCATCGGGCGCGGCAAAAAGACCGCTGACCAAGATGCATTCGAGCGCAAGTTGTTCGTCATCCGCAAGACGGCCGAGCATGCCATCAGCAAGTTGGACAAGAATCAGGGCAAGGGTTTCTATGTGCCGTCCCTGTCCTCACGCACGGTCGTGTACAAAGGCATGTTGTTGGCCGATCAAGTAGGCAAGTATTTCACTGATCTGCAAGACGCGCGCGTCGTCAGTGCTTTCTCATTGGTTCACCAGCGTTTCTCTACCAACACTTTCCCTACTTGGAATCTGGCGCACCCTTTCCGCATGATTGCGCACAACGGCGAGATCAACACATTGCGCGGCAACGTGAACTGGATGGCGGCACGCCATGCGGCGATGTCGTCGAAATTGTTGGGCGAAGATCTGGAAAAACTGTGGCCGCTCATTGGGGAAGGTCAATCGGACTCTGCCTGTTTCGACAACGCGCTTGAGTTGCTGGTAGCAGGGGGCTACTCCTTGCCGCACGCCATGATGTTGCTGATCCCTGAAGCATGGGCAGGCAATCCATTGATGGATGAAGAGCGTCGTGCATTCTACGAATACCATGCTGCACTGATGGAACCATGGGACGGCCCCGCAGCAGTCGCCTTCACCGATGGTCGCATGATCGGCGCGACACTGGATCGAAACGGCCTGCGTCCGGCACGTTATCTCATCACGGATGACGACGTCGTGCTGATGGCTTCCGAGATGGGGGTGTTGCCTATCGCGCAAAGCAAGATTGTGAAGAAATGGCGTTTGCAACCAGGCAAGATGTTCCTCATCGACATGGTGCAAGGTCGCATTGTTGATGACGCAGAACTCAAGCAACAAATCGCTACCGCGAAACCCTATCGCAAGTGGATTGAGCAGTCGCGCTACTTCCTCGACGACATGCCAAAAGTGGCTGACAAGAGCGAAGCGCAAATCAGTTTGTTGGATGCGCAGCAAGCATTTGGTTATACACAAGAAGACCTCAAGTTCATCATGCTGCCATTGGCGAGTGCGGGTGAAGAAGCGACCGGCTCGATGGGTAACGATGCAGCACTGCCTATCTTGTCGAGCAAGAACAAGGTGCTCTACAACTACTTCAAGCAATTGTTCGCGCAAGTGACCAATCCGCCGATCGATCCGATCCGCGAAGAGATCGTGATGTCGCTGACCTCTTTCATCGGCCCTAAGCCGAACCTGCTGGGCATCGACGAAACAAAACCTGCCTTGCGTTTGGAAGTGCACCAACCGGTGTTGTCGCTGGAAGATATGGCGAAGTTGCATGGCATCGACAAGCTCACCAAGGGTCAATACAAATCTCAAGTGCTCGACCTAACTTATGCGGCCAAGAATGGCGCAGCCGGCTGTGAAAAAGCCATCGCTGAGGTGTGCAAAGCGGCAAACAAAGCCGTTGCGGCAGGCGTTAACGTACTGATTTTGTCTGATCGTGCGGTGAGTGAAAAACGTGTCGCCATTCCTGCGCTGTTGGCAACCGCAGCCGTGCATCACCACTTGGTCAAAGCGGGTCTGCGCACCAGCACCGGCTTGGTGGTGGAAACAGGTTCTGCACGTGAAGTGCATCACTTCGCTTTGTTGGCTGGCTACGGCGCAGAGGCAGTGTGCCCATGGTTGGCATTTGATAGCATCGAGCAGTTTGAATTGCCCGCAGGCGTGACTGTTAAGGATGGACAAAAGCGCTTCATTAAGGGCATTAACAAAGGTTTGCTTAAAGTGATGTCGAAGATGGGTATTTCGACTTACCAATCGTATTGCGGCTCACAGATTTTTGAAGCGATTGGTCTCAATGCTTCGTTCGTGAAAACTTATTTCACGGGCACAGCGACACAAGTGGAAGGCATTGGCCTGCAAGAGGTGGCGGAAGAAGCTTTGCGTATGCACAGTGCGGCGTTTGGCAATGACCCTGTGTTGGAAAATATGCTGGAAGCAGGCGGCGATTACGCTTTCCGTATCCGTGGCGAAGATCACACCTGGACACCCGATTCGATCGCCAAACTGCAACACGCGACGCGCTCCAACAATTTCAATACCTACAAAGAATACGCCAAGCTCATCAATGACCAAACAAAACGTCAGATGACTTTGCGGGGCTTGTTTGAGATCGGTTCGGCTGGTGCATCCGTTCCATTGGACGAAGTCGAATCCGCCAAGGAAATCGTGAAGCGTTTTGTCACGGGTGCGATGTCTTTGGGTTCGATTTCAACCGAAGCGCATACCACTTTGGCGATTGCCATGAATCGTATCGGCGGTAAATCGAACACGGGTGAAGGCGGCGAAGATCCAAACCGTTTCAAGATTTTGCATGGTGGTGAAAAGCTGTCTGAAATTATCGGCAAGAACCGCATCGAAGCGGATCAAACGATGAAGGCGGGCGACTCTTTGCGTTCGCGCATCAAGCAAGTCGCGTCGGGTCGTTTTGGCGTGACGGCAGAGTATTTGAGTAGCGCTGACCAGATCCAGATCAAAATGGCGCAAGGCGCGAAGCCGGGTGAAGGTGGCCAGTTGCCCGGCGGCAAGGTGTCCGAGTACATCGGCAAGTTGCGTCACTCGGTGCCGGGCGTGGGGCTGATCTCCCCCCCACCGCACCACGACATCTACTCCATCGAAGACTTGGCGCAGCTCATCCATGACTTAAAGAATTCAAACCCTTCCGCTTCCATCTCCGTGAAACTGGTATCGGAAGTGGGCGTGGGTACGGTCGCGGCAGGTGTGTCCAAAGCGAAAGCGGATCACATTGTTATTTCAGGTTTCGATGGTGGCACAGGTGCATCGCCGCAGTCCTCTATCAAACACGCGGGTACACCGTGGGAATTGGGCTTGTCCGAAGCGCAACAGACTTTGGTGTTGAACAAGTTGCGCGGACGCATTGGTCTGCAAGTTGATGGACAGTTGAAGACAGGTCGTGACGTGTTGATCGGTGCGCTGCTCGGCGCGGACGAATTCGGTTTTGCGACTGCGCCGCTGGTGGTCGAGGGTTGCATCATGATGCGTAAGTGTCACCTCAACACTTGCCCAGTCGGCGTGGCGACACAAGACCCCGCATTGCGCAAAAAATTTACTGGTCAGCCAGAACACGTCGTGAACTATTTCTTCTTCGTTGCTGAAGAGGTGCGCGAATTGATGGCGCAGATGGGTATTCGCAAGTTTGAAGACTTGATTGGGCGTAGCGATCTGCTGGATATGCGTCACGGCATCGAACATTGGAAAGCCAAAGGGTTGAATTTCAGCAAGGTGTTCCATCAGCCTAATGTGCCAGCCAGCGTGGCGCGCCGCCATTTGGAAACGCAAGATCACGGTTTGGAAGCAGCGTTGGATAACGACCTCATCGCGCAATCCAAAGAAGCGCTGGATGCAAAGCGGAATGTCAGCATCGAAACCAAAATACGCAACGTCAATCGTACCGTTGGCGCCATGTTGTCACATGAAGTAGCGAAGCGTCATGGCAATGCGGGGCTGCCTGACGACACAATTCGTGTGAAATTGCTAGGCACAGCTGGTCAAAGTTTTGGTGCGTTCTTGGCGCACGGTGTGACGTTGCAGTTGGAAGGCGAAGGCAACGACTACGTGGGTAAAGGCCTGTGTGGAGGGCGCATCATCGTCAAGCCATCTGCGGACAGCAAATTAACGGCTGCTGACAACATCATCGTCGGCAACACCGTGCTGTACGGCGCAACAGCGGGTGAGTGTTTCTTCAACGGCGTGGCAGGGGAACGCTTTGCAGTGCGCAACTCGGGCGCAACAGCAGTGGTTGAAGGCTTGGGCGATCACGGTTGTGAATATATGACGGGGGGCGTGGTCATTGTGTTGGGTCAAACGGGCCGTAACTTCGCCGCAGGTATGTCGGGTGGTGTGGCGTACGTGTTGGATGAAGACGGCACGTTCCCGCAACGCTGCAACATGTCTATGGTGCAATTGGAAGCGGTGCCTGAAGAAGTCGCGGCAAGTGATACAGGCGAAGTGGATACCCACGGTCGTGTGCATTTCAACCATCTCAACAAAGCCGATGAGGCGGTGATTCGCGGCAAAATTGAGAAACATTTACGTCACACAGGCAGTGCGCGCGCCAAACAAATTTTGGATAACTGGAGCGCCTACTTGCCTAAATTCGTTAAGGTCATGCCGACCGAATATCGCCGTGCGTTGCTAGAAATTGCAGCGCAACAAGCCAAAGAAGTGGAGGCCGCATAATGGGTAAGCCAACTGGGTTCATGGAATTTAAGCGTTTGAACGAGGGCTACGCGCCTGTTGAACAACGTTTGAAACACTATCAAGAGTTTGTCGGTCATTTGTCGGATGCCGATGCCAAACAACAAGGCGCACGATGTATGGATTGCGGCATCCCGTTCTGCAACAACGGCTGCCCAGTGAACAACATCATTCCTGATTGGAACGACTTGGTGTATCGCGGCAACTGGAAGCAAGCGATTGAAGTGTTGCACTCCACCAACAACTTTCCTGAGGTAACGGGTCGTATCTGCCCCGCACCTTGCGAAGCAGCTTGTACGCTTAACATCAACAACGATGCAGTCGGCATCAAATCCATCGAACACGCGATCATCGACAAGGCGGGTGAGAACGGTTGGGTTGTGCCGCAACCTGCAAAGAAGAAGACAGGTAAGAAGGTTGCCGTGGTGGGTTCAGGCCCAGCAGGATTGGCAACGGCGCAGCAATTGGCACGTGCAGGCCACGCAGTGACGGTGTTTGAAAAGAACAGCCGTATCGGCGGTCTGATGCGTTATGGCATCCCCGACTTCAAGCTGGACAAACGTCTGATTGATTGGCGCATGGCGCAACTGTCTGCGGAAGGCGTGCAGTTTGAGGTGAATACCTTTGTTGGAAAAGAATTGCCCGGAAAAGGCACGGCTAACGATGCCAAGAAGGTCATCAGTCCTGCGACCTTGCAAAAAGAATTTGATGCCGTTGTGCTCTCGGGCGGTTCTGAACAGCCACGCGACTTGCCCGTTCCTGGGCGTGAATTGAAGGGCGCGCATTTCGCACTCGAATTTTTAATTCCACAAAATAAAGAAGTAGCGGGCGATGCGAAAAATCCAATCAACGTTAAGGGCAAACATGTGTTGGTGATTGGTGGTGGCGATACAGGTTCGGATTGCGTAGGCACATCGAATCGTCAAGGCGCCGCTTCGGTGACGCAGATTGAAGTGATGCCACGCGCACCCGACCAAGAAAATCGTCCTATGACTTGGCCGTACTGGCCGATGAAGTTACGCACTTCGAGTTCGCATGACGAAGGGTGCGAACGTGATTGGGCAATTGCGACCAAAGAATTCGTGGGCGAAAACGGCGTGCTGAAATCCGTTAAAGCGGTTCGCGTGGAATTCAAGGACGGCAAAATGGTTGAAGTGGCGGGGAGTGAATTTACCCTGCAAGCCGACTTCGTGTTCTTGGCGATGGGCTTCACCAATCCATTGGCACAAGTGTTAGATGCCTTCGGTGTGGAGAAAGATGCGCGCGGCAATGCCAAGGCATCTACGGACGGCGCGGGTTGCTACCAAACCAACGTGAAGAAGGTGTTCGCAGCGGGTGACATGCGTCGCGGCCAATCTTTGGTGGTATGGGCGATTCGTGAAGGTCGCCAAGCCGCACGTGCAGTGGACGAGTTTTTGATGGGCTCGTCGGTATTGCCTCGTTAAACCCCTCCCAGCCTCCCCTTGTCAGGGGAGGAGTAGGTCAGTTCCTCCCCTGACAAGGGGAGGTTAGGTGGGGTTGGTTTTAATCAAAAGAAAAAGAGAACAGCATGAACTTTAAAGTAAAGAACGACACCTTTTTGCGCGCCTTGCTGCGCCAACCGACTGACTACACACCGTTGTGGATGATGCGCCAAGCAGGTCGTTTTCTGCCTGAATACCGCGCCACCCGTAAGCAAGCGGGGAGTTTCTTGGGCTTATGCAAGAACCCAGACTTTGCGACCGAAGTATCGTTGCAGCCCGTGGATCGTTTCCCATTGGATGCGGCGATTTTATTTTCGGATATTCTGACCGTGCCGGATGCGATGGGGCTAGGTTTGTATTTTTCCGACGGCGAAGGCCCCAAGTTTGAGCGCCCCATCGTGACGGAAGCGGATGTAAAAGCCTTGCACGTTCCCGATATTGGCACGGACTTAAAGTATGTGACCGATGCTGTGTCGCAGATTCGCAAAACACTCGACGGGCGCATCCCGTTGATTGGTTTCACAGGGAGTCCGTGGACCTTGGCGTGTTACATGGTCGAGGGTGGCAGTAGCGATGACTACGCCAAAGTGAAAGCCATGATGTACAAAAATCCCAAGATGATGCACAGCATTCTGGACGTGACAGCGAAAACTGTGACGGCTTATCTGAATGCGCAAATCGAAGCGGGCGCGCAAGCGGTGATGATTTTCGACTCATGGGGCGGCGCGCTGTCTCATGCGGCGTACCACGAATTTTCTTTGGCTTACACCCAGCGCATCATCGAGGGTCTCATTAAAGAAAAAGACGGTGTGCGCATTCCTTCCATTGTGTTCACCAAAGGGGGTGGCTTGTGGATTGAGAGCATCGCCAACAGTGGGTGCGATGCCGTGGGCTTGGACTGGACGATGGACATTGGCATCGCGCGTCAAAAGGTGGGCAACAAGGTTGCGCTCCAAGGCAATCTCGATCCGACGGTGTTATTCGCCACACCAGAGGTCATCCGCAACGAAGTGGAAAAGGTGTTGAGTAGCTACGGCTTCGGCAGCGGCCATGTGTTTAATTTAGGGCATGGAATTTCACAACATACCGACCCAGAAAATGTCGCGGCTTTAGTTCAGGCCGTGCATGAGTTAAGCAAAAAATATCATTAAAATCAGCACGTAGCCTTGGGGGTTATAAACAGGGGCTAATATACGCAGAAGGCCATGAGCAGATAACCTCATGGCCTTCTGTGCTTGTGCCATAACATATTGTTTATTAAAGAATCGCTGACACGTGCGCAAAATAAGCGAAGCGAAAAAAAGCTATACGCCGTTAAGAGTTAGCGTGTTTGTTAGTGGCTTGTCCACATTGTTATCCACAGGAAATGTGCATAACAAAAAATATCGTTATGGCTCAAGGCGATTCGCTAAACTTCGTAGAAATTACACCAGAAAATCCTCCTAACATGAACCTCATTCGCGTCGCTCTCGACGTGCCTTTGTCAACACTTTTTGATTACAAAGTGGATGACGCCATGCAGCTTGCAATCGGGCAGTGTGTAGTCGTGCCGTTTGGGCGCAAAGAGGTGGTCGGCATCGCGATGGAATGGGCTGCGCAGTCCGAACTCGACGTGGCACGCATCAAGTCTGTCGTGCGCGTGTTGGATGATGTGCCACCTTTGCCATCCGAGACATTGGCCTTACTGCGTTTCTGTAGCGACTACTACCACTATCCATTGGGCATGACGGCGTTGTCCGCGCTGCCCTCACGCTTGCGCGATGTTGAACCTATCGCACTGAAGCAATCGGTGGTCTACACCTTGAGTGCAGTGGGGCAGGCGCTGGATATTGAATCTTTACCCAAGCGCCGTGTGGTGCAGCAGCGCATCTTGCTGGCGTTGCGGCAAGCGACTATGACAGGGACGCAGCTTCGTGAGCTATCCGCTAGCGCACCCGCGACGCTCAAGCTACTTATCGAAGCGGGGTGGGTAGAAATGGCACGCACACCCAATCCTCTCCCGCTTGCGGGAGAGGATGCAAACGTGAAAAGCCATACCTTTAACGAGGCGCACACGCTCACTACCGAACAACAACACGCTGTGGATGCCGTCACGCAAACGAAAGGCTTTGCGTGTTTTTTGTTGCACGGCATCACGGGCAGCGGCAAGACCGAGGTGTATGTGCATTTGATGGATGCCATGTTGAAACGCGGTGGGCAGGTGTTGCTACTTGTTCCCGAGATCAACCTCACGCCGCAACTGGAGCATTATTTTTGCAGCCGTTTTCCCGATGTGGAGCTAGTGAGTTTGCATAGCGGGCTGGCGGAGGGGGTGCGTGCGCAGAACTGGATCAAGGCACAGTCGGGCGCAGCGCGCATCGTGCTGGGGACGCGTTTATCCATCTTCACGCCTTTGCCCCAATTGAGTTTGATTTTGGTGGACGAAGAACACGACGCCTCATTCAAGCAACAAGATGGCTTGCGCTATTCGGCGCGCGATGTCGCTATCTTTCGCGCCAATCAACGCGGCGTGCCCATCGTATTGGGTTCTGCCACGCCCTCATTGGAAAGTTGGCACAACGCACATAGCGGACGCTATACCTTGCTACAACTCACACAGCGTGCGGTGCAACCCGCCACGCTGCCCTTGGTGCGTTGTTTAGATATTAACCAATTGCCCCTGCAAGAAGGTTTCAGTGAACCTTTGCTCACCGCTATTGAGGCACGATTACAGCGCAAGGAGCAAAGCCTCATCTTCATCAATCGGCGCGGCTATGCGCCTGTGTTGATGTGCACGGCGTGTGGCTGGTTGTCCGAGTGCAAACATTGCGCGGGAAAGATGGTGCTACATCTAAAAGACCGCACGCTGCGCTGCCATCATTGCGGGGCGCAGCAGCGCATACCGCACGCGTGTCCTACTTGTGGTGATGTGGATTTGAAACCTGTCGGTATGGGGACGCAGCGCATTGAAGAGGTATTGCAACAACGTTTTCCCGAGGCGCGCATCTTGCGCGTGGATCGCGATAGCACACGCAACAAAGGCGCGTGGGAGGCGATGCGCAAGCAGATTCACGATGGGAAAGCAGATATTTTGGTGGGCACGCAGATGCTGGCGAAAGGGCACGACTTTCCCAACCTCACCTTGGTGGGGGTGTTGAATCCCGATGGCGGTCTGTACAGCGCCGATTTTCGCGCTTCAGAAAAATTATTTGCGCAGCTCACGCAAGTGGGGGGGCGTGCGGGACGTGCGGATAAAGTAGGTGAAGTAATTGTGCAAACCGCTTTTCCAACGCATCCGCTATTTCATGCCTTGCGTGCGCATGACTACACGATGTGGGCGAAAATTTTGCTGGCTGAACGTCAGTCAGTAGGTTTCCCCCCCTTTATGTTTCAAGTGTTGTTAAGCGCGGAAAGTCAGCAAGAAGGCGCAGCCATAGCTTTCTTGCGCAAGGCGCGTAGCGCCGCAGTGGAATTAAAAAAAGAGGTTGAGGTGTACGGCGTGATTCCTGCGGCGATGCCAAAACGTGCTAATCATTATCGTGCGCAGTTACTCGTGCAAAGTGACAGCCGCAAGTCCTTGCAAAATTTCCTACGTGAATGGAAGACGCAATTAGATGTTATGCCAACCAAGCAAATTCGTTGGTCTTTGGACATTGATCCACTAGAGTTATAGCCATCCCCCATAGTGGTTACAGTATTTTCCAATCCAGACATGAGCCTGAACGAAGGTGATTTGTGAGGTGTTGT
>JAVHQJ010000220.1:0-2171 GCA_036171075.1 Sideroxydans sp.
TCAACAAAATGCGCGGACTGGTGAGCAAGGCGCGGCCGATGGCGACGCGCTGGCTTTCACCGCCAGAAAGTTTTGCAGTGTCCTTTCTGTGGATGAGATGACTCAACCCTAACCATTCCACCACCTGCTCTAACGGCACTTTGCGTGTAGCGGGTGCAATACGCAGATAGCCATATTGCAAATTCTCGCGCACTGAAAGATGGGGAAATAAACTGGCCTCCTGAAACACATAACCCAGAGGACGTTGATGGGTTGGCCAAAAATGAGTGTCGTCTTGCCATGTTTCTCCGTCCACATGCAAAACACCCGCAGCGCGTTCCAACCCCGCGATGCAACGTAACAAGGTGGTCTTGCCCGAACCTGAAGCACCCAATAACGCCG
Organism: Sideroxydans sp.; assembly: GCA_036171075.1. Classification (GTDB taxonomy): domain Bacteria; phylum Pseudomonadota; class Gammaproteobacteria; order Burkholderiales; family Gallionellaceae; genus Sideroxyarcus. Next base: position 382 of record JAVHQJ010000220.1, read on the forward strand.
TCACCCCCGTAGCCGGTATAGCTAATGCGGCATCCAATATAAAGCTGCCGAGTTGAATTTTGAATTGCGCGCGAATTTCGCTCATGGATTAACGCGCCACACCCTGCTACCGCCGATCACATAAAGCAGCAACATGATGATGAACGAGAAAAAAACCATCGCGCCCGCCAACCAATGCGCAGCCGCATATTCCATCGCTTCAACATGACTATAGAGAGCGACAGAAATGACACGCGTCTCCCCCTCGATATTGCCGCCCAGCATCAGCACCACACCAAATTCACCAACCGTGTGCGCAAAAACTAAAATGAGGGCGGTGATGAATCCAGGGCGAGCCAACGGCAATGCCACGCTCATAAAACGATCCCACACATTGGCACGTAACGTAGCGGCAACCTCTAATGGGCGCGCGCCCATCGCTTCAAAAGCATTACGAATAGGCTGTACCGCAAAGGGAAGGGAGAACAACATAGAGCCCATCACCAGCCCCGCAAAAGTGAATGACAACGTACCCCAACCCAGCGCACTGGTCACTTGCCCCAACGTTCCTTGCGGCCCCATCCAAAGCAGCAGGTAAAAACCCAATACCGTAGGTGGCAACACCAAGGGCAATGCCACTAATGCCGAGACTATATTCGTGTACCAACGCTGGCTAGTGGCCAACCACCAAGCCAACGGTGTGGCAACAACGAGCAATAGCAAAGTGGTAACACTGGCTAATTTGAGTGTCAGCCAAATCGCTTGCAGATCTCCAGAATCTATCACTTGACTTGCTTATGCGGCATTTCGTAGCCATAGCCACGCATGATTTCAAGCGCAGGGGGACGCTTGAGAAAATCTAGAAAAGCTTGCGCCGCCACTTTATCTTTCGCGGCAGTCAGCAACACGGCGCTCTGCCGCAAGGGCTGATGCATCTCTGCGGGAACGAGCCACCATGACCCTGTGCTAATTTTTCCATCATGCATGATTTGTGAGAGTGCAACGAAACCCAATTCCGCATTTTCAGTGGCGACGAACTGGTAGGTCTGGGTAATGTTTTCGCCCTTCACCAACTTGCGCTGGATTGCATTCCACATGAATAGTTTGGTCAACGTCTCTTGCGCGGCCACCCCATAGGGCGCAAGGCGAGGATCGGCGATAGCCAGCTTATTAAAATTTCCTTGATTTAACACGGCGGCTTTAGCATCCACAAAATCTGCTGACGCACTCCACAGCACCAATCTTCCTGTGGCATAGATAAAGCGAGAATCCGCTTGCGCACTCCCTTCTCGCACCAAACGTTTTGGCAACTCTTCGTCAGCGGCGAGAAACACATCAAAAGGTGCGCCATTTTTGATCTGCGCATACAACTTGCCACTCGCCCCAGCAATCACTTGTACGGTATGCCCGCTGTCTTTTTCAAACAAGGCGGCGATGCGTGTAAGCGGTGCTGAAAAATTTGAGGCGACCGCCACGCGTAATTCAGATGCACACGCTGCCCCGCTCATCACCCCTAGCAACACAGCAAAAATGAAATTGCTCAACTTGAAATAACGCATGTCTAGCTCCAACCAAAATTGAGTTGCAATGATACCAAGGAAAGGAAGCTCAACTTTTTGGCTTGGCGTGCGCAGGGCGGAACACCTTGCACTGCGCCTCATCCGCTTCAAGATAAGCCCCCTCGATGAGGTCGATGCAATAGGGGATGGCGGGGAACACCGCGTTCAGGCAGTCGTCAATCGCGGACGGCTTGCCCGGCAGGTTGAGGATGAGCGACTTGCCACGGATGCCCGCCGTCTGCCGCGACAGGA
>JAVHQJ010000221.1:0-2167 GCA_036171075.1 Sideroxydans sp.
TCCCTAGGGCAATGAACTATAGCCTCCTTCAAAATGTAGTAAATTCCAATGAATTCGAGCGATTGTAGAATTGATTGGAACAGGAATTCTATGCCAACCAATCAAGGCGATTTTGTAATTACCACAAACAACATTGGAGCGTCACCATGGGTAAGCCGATTTCATTATTTTCTGGATACACTCAACTCGAAAACCGTGTCACGAATTACTGCCTTCTCATCCTGAAGATGTTGTATGAGGAGAACCCTAAATATCTTGGAGAGGTTCTTGCTGCACTTTGTGGTGAGGACTTCGCAAGTCATGTGGGCGTGTCCTTTCGGCAGCAAGAACGAAAAGATTCCAGCGTGCCCGACGGTCTCATCGTCCAACAGCCATTTACGATTTACATCGAAACCAAGAACTACGACTGGTTTTACGACGAGCAATTGGAGAACCACTTAGCTGCCTTGGACAAGGAAGTGGCCGGAAAGAAGGTATTATTGGCATTAGGCAATTTTGAATCTGATGAGCCAGATAGAGTCAAGAGGGTACGCTCAATCTGTGATGACAAGTATCGCCAGAGCATGGTGTTTAGAGCCGTCAAATTTGAAGACCTTGTCGGTTCCCTTGAAGTCACCGGTTTACCGAAAAACCTTTCCGATGCCATCACGGATTTCCGTGGTTTTCTGAACGAAGAGAATCTCCTATCCTCATGGCGAGAGTGGCTAAACGTAATAAGTTGCAATGTAATACCGGATGACGTGACCAAAGAACATGTTTACATGTGCCCTGCAGAAGGTGGCGCATATAGCCATGACCGTACACGATTTTTCGGCATGTACAGGGACAAGCGAGTTGAAGCCATCGCAGAAATCAAAGCGGTTGTAGACGTTGACTTGCAGGATGGGGCCAGTTCCTCTCTCAAGTGGAATAACACACCCGGCTCGCCCGAGGAATTCAAGCAACGAGCCAAGGACAAGGTCAGTGCATTGCGTCCGACCGATGGGCCTACACGTGTTTTTCTACTTGGACAACTATTCGAGACAAATTTCGTTAAAGATTCTCCCGGTGGAATGCGCAATAAGCGTTACTTCAATATTGCTCGCTTAGAAGCCAGCAACGCGATTGATCTCGCTGTCAAGCTGAAAGATCGTCAATGGTCTGAGTTCCTTTGATATCAAAGAGGACAATGCGAATGAGGACGGACCACGGCCTGTGTATCCGAGCCAGGTCTAGTCTTTGACTGCGTACTGTATGGACAGCATCTCACGTATTTGTGCTGTGGGCTGCGCACCTTTATCGGGTAAAGATTGCCACCGACAGATTTGGTTATTAAACGACAGTTGCTGCATCCGGATTCCACCATGTCGATTCTTAAGAACATGCACCTCCATAATGCCCTTATCGGGTGAATCCGGAACATAGACCTCATCCCTGTATAGGCCTATCACCAGATCGGCATACCTCACGATGGCTCGTTCGCTAAAATCTCGCAAGAGTGGGCGTTTATCCTTGCGATATTCTGGACGTCGATTTAACTGTGAAAGAACTAGCAAGGGTGCATTTGCGTTAAGTGCCAATTGCTTCAGCGTGCGGATAATCTTGTCGGAATCGCTCACGACATCGGCATCCGATCCAAGCAGTTGAAGGTAATCCACCACAATCAAGCCCATCTGACCGTATTTCTGCCGTGCAGCTTCTACCTGTGCACCCAATTCCTCAACATAGAAAGCGTCATCGACGATCAGCAAAGGAGAAGCATTGACTCGAGTCAGTGCCTCCCCTATGCCAGCGAAAGTTTCACGATCTAAGAAGCCTGTCTTCAATTTATACTGTCTCAATCCCGATAATGCGGCCAAGGTCTTTGAAACGTACTCGCCGGCACTACACTCCAGCGAGAAGACCAGGGTTGGCAGTGCCAGATTCAAAGCGACATGCTCGGCGATCGTCTGTGCAAGGGTCGTTTTCCCCATGCTAAATCGAGCCCCAACTACGACAAGATCACCACGCCAAAGACCGCCAAGCTCTTGGTCAAAAGATCGAAACCCGGTCGGGATGGCTTCAGTGATTTTCAAGCCCACCGATAGGAAAGCGGGTGGTTCCGTTCTGGCTTGCTTGGCTTGGACCTGTGCTGCTTCGCCAGCCAAAATGGCGGCTCCAACCAACGATTTAAGGAAATGACGACGTC
>JAVHQJ010000222.1:0-2162 GCA_036171075.1 Sideroxydans sp.
ACGAATTTGTTATAGTTGTCCGTGAGACTGTATTGCAACGTACCTGTCCACCAGAAATCAGGCCGAAAATACGCGTTTCCTCGTGTCGCCAGACCCAGCCTGTACAAGAAACCTTCAGGTCCTCCGAAAGAGTGGTCCAGATACATACCAGTGTTCCCTGAGAAAATTTCGGGTGAACGGTCTATCAACGTTTCCGACTGTGGATACTCAAAACCGTCCATTTCCGGCCGCTCAACTATGCTATTTTTTCTCTGGTGTGTCGGGATAAAACCCGTTTTTGCTTCTACCCAAGCGTGGCGGTCGATCTGGAATTCATGCATCGCCATTCCGTGTTGCTCAGACTGAATACGGAATAACAGAATATTTTTGCCTGGCACATACTTGTGTAGCACCGAGGCAATGCGATCCATATATCCGTTCCAGTTATGTGCATCTGCATTCTGGAAACGCACGATCACTTCACTGCCTGCACGGCGTATCTGCAACACCCGCCAGGAAGTCTTTTCTTCAAGCAAAGCCATCACCTGGTTCCAATCGGGTTCTTCGATCGGATAGTCGAGACTCACTGCTTCACTCTCGGGATCGTTGATTTTTGGCATGAAAAACTTGCTCAAATCACCGTGCAAGGTCAAAGCAGCACCCAGGGTTGTACCGCGTTCCCAGTTCACGGCAAGGTCAACACCCGGATTCCAGCGATAGACCACCCCAAAATTGAACGGACTGTTCTGTTTTTGGGGATTATTCAAGGGCTCATGCTGATAATTGTTTCCATCGTATTCCAGCTTGAGCAGCACAGGGTTCCAGGGTGTTTGATACTGTAGCCCTCCGAACAGCGAGGTTCGCCCCTTAAACATCGAAGTAGCATTCACCGCGCCGGCTACACCGACATTGGTATTGGGGCGTACGGCGAATTTCTGACTAATCACGGACAGCGGATTAGCCATGTCGCCGCGTGCGCCCATATATCCCCAGCCCAAACCCAGGGACCAGTCAAAATCACCGGTACGCTTGCTCGATACCAAATACTCACCGGCAAACAATCCGGTTCCGCCTATGTCTCTTAGCCCCACTGCCAACTCGGGTAGCACGGCTGTCTCACCCAACAGCCTCAACTTGAAGTCGATGCTTTTATCCTTGTAAGACTGATTACCGGAAAAATTCACCGGCCCATACAGGCGATTGGAAATACTGGTCCATCTCACCCCCATTTCCAGCCAGTCCATCAGTTGCATGCTTCCCGTCATTTGCGTATAAGGCACGGTGCGACTCATGGTGAGCGCTGCATGGCCTGCACTCTCCATGCGTGCGGTCGGTGTCTGTATCAGCCCGATGGTACCCCAGTCGCTTGCGGTCACTACATTGTCCCGAGGCGGGTGTGATGCTTCGGCCCATCCTCGTTCCTGCGGCGCAGAGATGATGTGACCGGTAAACTCGTCGGCTGCCACGCCCTGAGTGGCCAGCAACCTTGCTAATTGTTCCATGATCGTAACCGGCCACGGAATACGCGAATCGGACACAACCACCCATGCACCGGGTGCAGGTGGATTTTGTTCATTTTCGTTCCAGGATGCCACGCCTACACGCTGAATCAGGCCATCCGGCTGCACCACCCAGGCCAGCTGGGGGCTGGCCGCAGAATCACAGATACGCGCATAGTCCCGCGCATACAGCGTGACCGAATGTACCACCTGGCAGGTGCTACCGTCACCCTTCACAACCGTTACCGAAGTCGGACGCGATGGAACAAGTATGCGCTGCCCCTTTTTCAACATGGGATCGTACTGTGGATTCACTTCCAGCCAGCGAGGATCGGTCTTTTCAACCACGACGCGACCTGTGGCCTGCAAAGATGAAACAAACCTGGCAAGAGCACTCACATCGGCACGGGTGACACCGGGTGCGATTTCAGAGGATTTAATTTGTTCCAGTAACAGTCGTCTGGTTGACTCCTGCGCCAGCACTTCTTCAGGAACGATCCATGCCAACCCCGGGAGATAAAGCGTATCCACCCCCCCGGAGAGTTGGGTTGCACCGGACTGCAGAGCAACGTATCTGCTGTTGAGCCATTGACTCAGATGCTCTTGAACACCTATTTCGGCGACAATACCCGCGTTTGCCTGCTGAACCGACAATGCGATAAATATCAGCACCGTCAACAGGCG
>JAVHQJ010000223.1:0-2147 GCA_036171075.1 Sideroxydans sp.
ACTCAATATGCAGATGTTTTTGGCGCTTCAGGGCACTATCAATACAGTTGTCGCGAAAGCATTCAAGCAGTTCGTGCTTATGCCCAATCAGAACCTCGTACACTAAAATCATCGGAAGGAAAAAGTGTATGAGATTGGCTATTTCTAATATCGCGTGGGATGTTTCGGAAGATGAAAGCATCGCCAAGCTACTTAAATGCTACGGTATTGATGCAATTGATATAGCACCGGGAAAGTATTTCCCCGATCCAGCGAAAGCGACTGAAGAGGACATCACTCGCGTCAAGCAATGGTGGTGCGTGCGAGGCATTGAAATCACGGGAATGCAAGCATTACTGTTTGGCACGGTTGGGTTGAATGTGTTTGGTTCTTCAGAAGTGCAAGACGCTCTATTGCAGCACCTTAATGCGGTCTGCCGAATCGGAGCCGGACTAGGTGCCACCCGCATTGTGTTTGGCTCCCCAAAAAATCGAGATCGTACTGGTTTAAGTGATGAACAAGTGGAAGCGACTTCAGTCCCGTTCTTTAGGGAACTAGGGGAGATTGCGCAGGCTCATGGCGTGATGATTTGTCTGGAACCTAACCCAGTTTGTTATGGTGCCAACTTCATGACGACCAGCGATGAAACTGCAGAAGTGGTTAGGCAAGTGGCGCATCCCGCAATACGAATGCAACTAGATACTGGTGCCATCACCATCAATGGCGAAGACCCTGTAACTGTATTGGAAAACCATGTATCGTTGATTGGCCATGTTCATGCCAGTGAGCCAGAAATCGCACCTCTCGGTGACAAGGGAACAGACCACGCAAGGGTAGCTGCATGTTTGCGGCGACTCTTGCCCGATAGCATCGTCACCATCGAGATGCTGGCAACCAAGAATGAACCTCACCTTGTGGCGATTGAACGGGCGCTGAAAGTGGCAATTAGGTTTTACCGTAATGTTAGCGATGGCGTTGAAATATGAAGTGGCTCATCCTTTTCATGGGCATTGCCTCTAACGCTTCGGCTAGTGTGTTGGTCAAACTTGCTATGATGCCACCGCGCAAATTTCCGTCACTCAGTGATCCGATGGCAGCTTTGAGCAACTGGCCGTTCTGGGTGGGGCTGGGGCTTTATGGCGCTGCATTCTTGCTCTATGCCGCTGCGCTGGCAAGGTTGCCGCTCAATGTGGCGCACCCAATCCTCACCTCCGGCGCAGTGGCAGCGGTGGCGTTGTGCTCTTTACTTATTTTTCGTGAGCCGTTTCACTGGACAACCATCGCAGGTATTTTTCTGGTTGTTGCAGGTGTGGTGTTAATCACAATCCGTGTAAGTTAATTGAGCAACTTGAAAATGGCCAACACTGAAATTGATCCAGCAGTCCGCGCGAGTTGGCAGGTTCCTGCGTTCGAAACGAAGCTGTGGCTTGGACGCCAACACCCTTGGTGTGTTGTCATTCCAGTCATTAATGAAGGTGAGAGAATCAAAAGCCTGTTGAGCAGAATGGCTGAACTCAATATTGCCAGCTACGCCGACATTATTATCGTGGATGGTGGGAGTTCCGACGGGTCTTTGGCTATTGAATCACTCAAAACGAATGGGGTGCGCGGCTTGCTACTCAAGACTGCGCCGGGAAAGCTAAGCGCTCAACTGCGTTGCGCTTATGCGTTTGTGCTAGATCAGGGTTATGAAGGTATCGTGACCATTGACGGCAATGACAAGGATGATCCGGTAGCGATACCTCAATTCATCGATGCCTTGAAGCAAGGAGTAGATTTTGTTCAGGCTTCGCGTTTCATAGCGGGAGGGGTTGCGGAAAATACTCCAAAGTCACGCGATTTCGCAATTCGTTTCATTCATGCGCCGATGCTGAGTTTATTTTCTGCCTTTCACTGGACTGACACTACTCAGGGCTTCCGCGCTTACAGTCGCAAGATGTTGCTTGATACAAGGATTGCTATATTTCGCAATGTGTTTATGACTTACGAATTACTTGCCTATCTGTCGTATCGCGCACCCAAGCTCAATTATCGCTGTGTTGAGTTGGCGTCGGTTCGGCGTTATCCCAAGGGCGAAGTGCCAACGAAGATAAGCGCATTTAAAGGGAATTTGTCTGTATTAAAAGTGCTTATTCGGGCATGTTTTGGAATATACAATCCAAAGTAAG
>JAVHQJ010000224.1:0-10312 GCA_036171075.1 Sideroxydans sp.
ATGTGATGAAGCAAACAGCATGGCAAGACTCGTTGCAAAGGGCGCGCATTATAAGCCGCATGCCGGAAATCATTGCATCATCTAGGCTTTGACTTGTTGGACATGTACAGGTAGGATTTGCGGTGTACATGAATGGAGGGCGTATGAAAAAATTGACATTAACGACGTTGCGCCAGCAGATATTTCAAGTTGCTGATGAGGTGTTGGCGACGGGGTTGCCGGTGAGTATCGAGCGTAATGGCAGGTTGTTGCTGTTAAGTTCAGCCTCCCCAGACAAGCCATCCAAACATTTGAAATTGAAACGCAGGAAGCTCATCAACGGTGATGCGGAATCGTTGGCCACGGAGAAAGTTGGGGAATGGCGCGAATCGCAAAATCTGGCGTAGTCCATCTCGATACGCATATCGTGTGTTGGCTGTATGAAGGTCGCACCGAGTTGCTGACAGCGGCTGCAATGAGTGCGCTCGAATCGGGTTTGCTGCAAGTTTCTCCCATGGTGCAGCTTGAGCTGACTTATCTGCATGAGATTGGACGTATCAGTCGTGGTGCGGATTACGTGTTGGAAGCATTAGCTTCAGATATTGGTTTGAGTGTCGCGGATGTGTCTTTCGCGCAAGTGACAAAAACTGCCGAAGCGTTGACTTGGACACGCGATCCCTTCGATCGCATGATCGTCGCGCATTGCATGGTTGCAGGCGCGGTGTTGGTCAGCAAGGATGCATTGATTCAGCAGAATTTCTCGAAGGTGGTTTGGTGATGTCTGAATTCCACGCACTTGTCCCCGCCGCCGGTTTTGGCGCGCGTATGGGCAACGAACTTCCCAAACAATATCTCGATCTGGCCGGTAGGCCGATGATTTGGCACGCGCTGTCCACGTTGTGCGCCCATCCCAATATCAAAACGGTATTCGTAGTGCTGGCTCCCGCAGATGAATATTTCGCACGCTATGACTGGTCGCATTGCGCGGGCAAGTTAGAGCCGCTCTACTGCGGCGGTGCGACGCGCGCCGAGAGCGTGGCGAACGGCTTGCTGGTTTCCGAGTTGGAGCCGGACGATTGGGTGTTGGTACACGACGCGGCGCGTCCTTGCCTGAGCGCGCATCTGCTGTCACGCATGATCGCTGAACTAAGCGATGACCCCGTGGGCGGCATCTTGGCAGTGCCAGTGGCAGACACCTTGAAACGTGGCGACTCCAAAAAACGCATCGCACATACCGAGCCACGCGAGGGGTTGTGGCAAGCGCAAACCCCGCAGATGTTCCGCGCCGGATTGTTGGCGCAAGCCTTGCAGCAGTGTAAGACGGTCACGGACGAGGCATCGGCTATTGAAGCGTTGGGACTACAACCGAAACTGGTAGCCAGCGACAGCAGCAACTTCAAAGTGACCTATCCGCAGGACATCGTGTTGGCTGAATTGTTATTGAAGGATCACAAATGAGGATAGGACAAGGTTTCGATGTGCATCAATTGGTAGAAGGGCGCAAGCTCATCATCGGCGGGGTGGACATTCCGTACAGCAAAGGTCTGCTCGGGCATTCCGATGCGGACGTGTTGTTACATGCCATCTGTGACGCACTGCTGGGTGCGGCGGCACTGGGCGATATTGGCAAACATTTTGCCGATACCGATGCCAAGTTCAAAGACATCGACAGCCGCATCTTGCTGCGTGACGTGGCGCGCAAGATCGAGTCGGTGGGCTATCGCGTCGGCAATGTGGATGCCACCCTCATCGCGCAAGCGCCCAAGATGGCACCGCACATTCCCACGATGGTCGCTAACATCGCGGCAGACCTTGGCATCGCGCACAACTGCGTGAACGTGAAAGCCACCACCACCGAACAACTGGGCTATACCGGACGCGGCGAAGGCATCGCCGCGCAGGCAGTGGCGTTGTTGTTGGTGCAGGTGGAGACGGTGGGGTGAGCCATTCAAAACCTCTCACCAATTTTATTGCTATGCCTCCCGTCATTCCGGCGCAGGCTGGAATCCAGTGGGTTGACCAAAAATGCTTTTGGGTTTTGTCCCGCGTTGCGGGAAATTGTTTTATGACTGGATTCTGGCCTACGCCGGAATGACGAATAGTAAAAAGATGCACCTATGAAAATCCTAGCCATCGAAACTTCCACTGAATACTGCTCCGTCGCCCTATGGCAAGACGGCGTGGTGAGCGAGCGCTGCGAGTTGGTGGGGCAGAAGCATTCCGAGGTGTTGATGGGGATGCTGGATGCTTTACTTCAGGAATCAGGAATCAGGATTCGGGAGGTGGATGGCATCGCCTTTGGTAAAGGGCCGGGTTCATTCACGGGCGTGCGCATCGCGTGTGGTGTGACGCAAGGATTGGCGCTGGGGGCAGAGGTGGAGGTGGTTGGCGTGTGCACCTTGGAAGCCTTGGCTGAAGCATCGGGTAAGGACAAAGTCATCGCCGCGTTAGATGCGCGCATGAGCGAGATTTATTTGGCGGCGTATGAGAAACGAGATGGCGAGTGGGCAGTGGTCATCGCGCCTTGTCTGTGTAAGGCCGAGGATGCACCTGCGTTGATAGGTGAAGGATGGTTCGGCGTGGGAAGTGGATTTTTAGTGAATTCCCTCACCCCAACCCCTCTCCCAGGGGGAGGGGGGCTAAAGGCGCGTTACGGCGATCAGTTGATTGGTGTGGATGAAAAGGCTGTGCCTCAAGCATTGGCGATTGCGCGCATTGGCGCACGCCAATTTGCTAAAGGCGCAGTCGTGGATGCTGCGCTGGCCTTGCCGCTTTACCTGCGCGACAAGGTGGCGTTGAAGACCGTTGAACGTGAAGCGGCCAAAGCTAATTTACTGCGCACGGGTGCTTGATGATTTTGCGTGACATGATGGAAGCCGACCTGGATGCCGTGTTGCGCATCGAGCGCGAGGTGCATGGGCATCCGTGGACGTTGGGTAATTTCAGCGATGCGTTGCGTAGCGGCTATCAGTGCAAGGTGTTCGAGTCTGAGGGCGTGATGATGGGTTATGCGGTGATGATGTGGGCGGTGGATGAGGCGGAGTTGTTGAACATCGCCATCGACAAAGCGCAGCAACGCAAAGGCATTGGACGCAAGTTGTTGGAAGCCATGTTGTCTTTGGCGCGGCATGAGAACATGCGGCGCATGGTGTTGGAAGTCAGGGCGTCGAATCAAGCTGCCATCGCGCTGTACCGCGTGAGTGGGTTTGAGCAAATTGGCTTGCGCCGCGATTACTATCCAGCGACCAACGGGCGTGAAGACGCCATATTGATGGGGAAAGGGCTGTGAACCTTAAAGACGAGAACGTGCTACGCGAGATGAATCTGTACCCCTTGTGGGTGCGGAAAAATGCACCTGCGCCCTCGGCAATCCAAACGCAAGCGATTATGGACGTTGTGCCAGACGTCGCCTCCCTTTCTCAATCTGCCGCACAGCAGGAAGCCTCACCCTCCTTACCACAAGGCACGGCTTCGCCGGTCTTGCATTCATCGCACGAGAAAGTCAGCGTGCTTGCTTGGCCTGCACTCAAACAAGTTGTCACTGATTGCACAGCTTGTAAGTTACGCGCAGGCTGTGCGCAACCCGTGATGGGGGCAGGTGATGAAAATGCAGATTGGTTTTTTGTGGGTGAGCACCCTGTTGAAATGGCTGAAGACGAAAGTAAGTTGCTGACCAATATGTTGGCTGCGATTCAATTAAAACGCGGCACGCATACCTACATCAGCACCGTCATCAAATGCCGCCCTGCGCAAGATAGTCATCCCAGTGCGGACGAAATCACCACCTGCTTGCCCTATCTACAACAACAAATTGCGCTCATCAAACCCAAGTTAATTGTGGCGCTTGGCAAAACTGCTGCGATGGCGCTACTAGGCAAAGATGTGCCACTAGGTTCGCTGCGCGGTAGCCTGCATGAGTATCAAGGCATTCCTGTGGTGGTCACCTATCACCCCGCGTACTTGCTGCGCTCGCCTTTAGAAAAAGCGCGTGCGTGGGAAGATTTGAAATTAGCCGTGCAGGCAATGCAGGCGCGCCAGCGTTAAACCTAGCGAAGGTCTGATTAAGTCCGAAAGCCATGGTTCGATACACCCACAAGGGGTGCAAGAACCTCTGCGAGGCGTTTCCCGTTCGTCCCGAGTGCCGCGCTTGCGCGGTGTATCGAGGGAGCGAACGGGAAACACTCACCACGAACGGACTTAATCAGACCTTCCCTAGAAAGGGCAGTTGGCTTTCTGCCCAAGCTTCGATACGCGCATAAAACCGCGCTACTCAGCACGAACGAAACTGACACTCATTGCGTAAGACAGCGTTCGCCATGAGTAGCACGCGTATCGCGCGTATCGAAGGGTTCTTCTAGTTCAACTGCTGTTTTTAGGTTAAAGCCAGCCCAGTAGAAGGGTTAGGCAGGGCGCGAATAATCAGCCCAATTGTTGGGCGTTTCATACAACCTCACGCGCGCTAATTTAAGCTGATTGCCGTAAGTGTCGCGGTAGGCATCCACCAATAAATCAAACGCTACTTTGGCTAAATTTTCCGCTGTTGGAATTACCTCCAGCACCACAGTCTTGTGGTTAGACATGGACTGCAAAAAATCCATCACCACCGTGTCGCCGCGATACACCAAAAAAGCGTGATCCCACACATTCACCACGCGCTCATTGGCAATGCGTTTCACATCCGAAAAATCCATCACCATGCCCTGCGCCGAATCGCCTTCGGTGGTGATGACTTCACCTGCTAACGTAATCTCGATGGCATAACGATGACCGTGCAAATGCTTGCACTGACTGGTGTGATTAGGGATGCGATGACCAGCATCAAATTCTAGGCGGCGGGTGATGTGCATAGCGAGTGACTCGACTTAAAGTGGCGCGGATTATAGCTTGAAGCGGCGCTGCTCACGGCATCACTCCCGTCCCTTTATGGTTTTGAAGTTTTTCACCGCACGCTTAAACACACGCAATTTGTCTTCATCGTTTGCGCCGAGGTAGCGCAACGCGGTGTAGTGCGCGGCAATGTCTTGTATGCGTTGCGCCAAGTCGGGACGTGTTATCGAGATGCGCTTGGCGTAATCCTGTGCGCCTTCATGCGCCAGTCTGGGCAATCCTGCTAGGGCTAATTTTTTGCACACTTTTATCCATGCGGCTTGCACGGGGTCGTGCTGTTTGACGATTAAACGGCGCAGTAGGATGAGAGTGAAAATTCCCACTAACAAAAAGATGCCTCCGAGCATGTTGAATGCCATGCGTTGCCAGGTGATGTCTTCCATGCCCAGTCGGGTGAGGAAGGCGAATTGGCGTTCCATGTCGTAGCCCAGCACCCATTGATTCCACTGGTTTGCTATGGCATCCAAGTTGAAGCGCAAGTCACGTAGCCATTGCGGTGGGTCGCGCAACATAAAGGGTAGGGCGGCGTTGTCGGGCAGGGATTCGCTCAAGCCGTTTTGAATGCGTCCGGGGGCGATGGCCGCAGTGGGGTCGAAGCGCACCCAGCCGCGTTCGGGCAACCACACTTCCGTCCATGCATGGGCATCCGCTTGGCGCAGGATGTAGTAGCCGCCCAGGTCGTTGTATTCGCCGCCCTGATAGCCCGTCACCACGCGCGCGGGAATGCCCGCCGCACGCAACAAAAAAACAAAGCTGCTGGCGTAGTGTTCGCAGAAGCCTTGTTTGCTACTAAATAAAAAATCATCCACGCTATTCAAACCCAGCAAGGGCGGCTCTAGTGTGTATTCAAATCCGCCGCGATTGAAATAGGTGAGTGCGAGTTGAATCACTTCCACATCCGATTTTGCTTGCGCGCGCCAAGTGGCAGCGAGTTGGCGCGTTAAAGGATTAACCTCAGCGGGCAAGGCGAGTGCGCGGCGCATTTGCAGTGGCGCTTCGTTAAGGTTGGCGCGATAAGACAGATAAGAGCTCGCGTTGTAGCGCGTGCGCGTGCGTACTATATCTGCACTCAACACTTGAAAGTCGGGCGCAAACCCCGCCGCTATAGATAAATGAGCGGGCATATCCAGCGCGAACAACCAGTGCTGATTGTGCGGCTCTAGTGTCACGGTGTAATTCACTGGCTGGCTGATGTCTGCCAAGGTGGGCGCTTGCAGGGTGGCATTGATGCCGCGCTTCCATGTTGTGCCGTCGAAATCCCACAGCACAGGACCGCGCCAATACATCTGTTCGCGTAGTGGGGCTTTACCTGCAAAGGTCACGCGAAAAGCGACCGCATCCGACAGTGATAATTTGCTCATCGTGCCGGGTGACATGGAATCGGATAGACCGCTCTTGGCGTAAGCATCTTGCGGCAACCCCCATAGCGGGCCTTGGATGCGCGGGAAAAATACAAACAAAATGAGCGATAGCGGAATGGCTTGGAGCAGCAACACACCGCCAATGCGCAAACGGGGTTTGAAGGCAAGTGAACCGGTTTGCAGATGCACCCAAGTTGCCAAAATAACCAGCAGGGTCAGCAGTAAATAAAGCGCAGTGAGAATGCTTTGCGAGTAGAAAAAATTAGTGATGATGATGAAGCAGGACAAATAAATCAGCACCGTCGCATCACGTGCTGCACGCAGTTCAAGTAATTTAAGCGTGGCTAACAGGATGAGCAAAGTAACCCCCACCTCACGTCCGAATAGTGTGTGAAAGCCAATGCCAATGGCCGCCACACTGCCCAAGGTGATGAGCAATAGCAGCCAACGTGCAGGCAGCGCACGCGCGCTAGCCGTTAGGAAAATGCGCCACCCCAACAATGCCATGCCCAACGCACTCACCCACAGCGGCAGATGTTCGGCATGCGGCGCACTCACCAGCAGAATGCAGGCGATGAGTCCGTAGATAAGGTGTTTATTCATGGAGTGTTCCCCCATCCCCCTGCGACGAGTTCAGGGAGTGCCAGGCCTTTCTCCGTAAGGAGAAGAGTTTGCTTGTCTTCCCTCTCCCAACGGGGGAGGGATTGAGGGTGGGGGTGCTTTTGATTTCTTCTCTCATTCCATACAACGCCAATCGGCGCAGACACTCCGCCCGATGCGCCGCGCCGTGTTGTTGCATGACCTCGCCGTCAGGCAAGCGCAGTCCGTATATCAACCCCTGCGCATCGGCATCCAATACCCAGCGCGTGAGCAGCTCCAATTTGCGCTCGGTCGCGATGTTGGGAAGCCGTGCCCAATCCAGCCACAGTGAGTAGCCCTGCTGCGCCGAGAACTGTTTCACTTGCAGACCTTGCTCACGCGCCAATGCTTTCCAAGCGATACGCGGCAGTGCATCACCGGCGACGTAATTGCGCAGCCCCAAAAAATCGTCGTCCCCTTTCGCCATTACCTTGCCTGTACCGTCCTGCGCAGAAGCGGCAGGTAAAGCTTGTGGGGTGGCAGGCTTGGGATACACCAGCGCACGCACATCGAAGTGGATGTAGCTCCACGCATGGAATAGGCCGAGCGGAAAATGCGTATAAAGCGACAATCGCTCACTATCCATCCAGCCACGCTGGGGGGCTGGAATAGCCAGCGAGATGGGAGTTGAACGTTGCGCAGGCAAATCGAATATCGTTTCGTGCTCCGCATCGTCATGCAGATGAATTTGATAACGCATGAGCGAGCTGGGATTGTTGAAATGGAAAACAAAACGCGCTTGCTCGCCCACGAACACCGGCTCGACATGCCCCGCATGAATCTCCAACTGCGCAAGGTTGCGAAACGCATACAGCATGGTCAACCCCGCGCTGGTGGCAAGCAAAAAAGTGAGGATGTACCCCAAACTCAAGTTGTAATTGATGTCCCCCAACAACATCACCCCCAGCACCAATGCAAACACAAACCCTTGCTTGGACGGAATGATGTAGATGCGGCGCTGATTAAGCACCACCGTGCCCGTCTCCACGGTGCGGCGGAACGCCCAGTTGCGGAAGAGTTGTCGGAGACGCTTGAGCACGTTATGGGATCGCGACTGCCTCGATCAACTCGCGCGCCAGTTTGTCGCCATCCGAAGCTTGTGTGTCTTGCACCGATTGCAAACGGTGGCTGACGACGCCGGGCAGCACGGCTTGGATGTCTTCGGGGATGACCGCGTTGCGGCCATCGAGCAGCGCCCATGCACGTGCGGCGGCGAGCAGTGAAAGTCCTGCGCGGGGTGACAAGCCATGAACATACTTTGCTGACTCGCGGGTGTGGCGCAGGATGGCTTGCACGTAGTCGAGCAAGGCAGGAGAGACGAACACTTGGCGAGCTTGTTGCTGCAAGGCCATCAGTTCGGTGGTCGTCATCTGCGGGGTGAGTTGCGCGACGATGTCGCGTCTATCCACGCCAGACAGTAAGCCGCGTTCGGCCTGCGCATCGGGGTAGCCGAGTTCGATGCGCATCAAGAAGCGGTCGAGCTGCGATTCGGGTAGCGGAAAAGTGCCGATCTGGTTGGTCGGGTTCTGTGTGGCGATGACGAAGAACGGGGTGGGCAGTGGACGTGTCTCGCCTTCGCTGGTGACTTGTTGTTCTTCCATCGCTTCCAGCAGTGCGCTCTGGGTCTTGGGCGTGGCGCGGTTCACTTCATCGGCCAAGATCATCTGCGCGAAGATCGGCCCCGCGTGGAATTTGAAGTCGCCGCTGTCGCGTTGGAATATGGACACACCGAGGATGTCGGCGGGCAACATGTCGCTGGTGAACTGGATGCGCTGGAACTGCAAGCCCAGCGTCTTGGCAAGCACATGCGCCAAGGTCGTCTTGCCTACCCCCGGCAAGTCTTCGATGAGCAAGTGGCCGCGTGCCAACAGGCAGGTGAGGGCGAGACGAATCTGGCGCGGTTTGCCGAGGATGACTTGTTCGGTTTGGGTGATGACGTTGTGTAGGGATGGGTTCATGGTGTTCCGCAAATTTTATGTCCGTTCGTCCCGAGTAGGCGTAGCCGTATCGAGGGATGAGCGGACGGGTTGATAATCAACTCTTTCGTGCTTTGTATTTCTCGAAATCTTTCTTGGCCAAACGTGAGACATCATTCCAGTCGCTGCGCATCAGCGCTTCTTTCTTTTTACGTCCCCACTCTTTGATTTGCATTTCGGCAGCTAGCGCTTCATCGCGCGTTGTGCATTCCTGTGACCATGCGAGTTCGACAGGTAGGCGGCTGGAAGTATAGCCGTGAGCAATGCCAGACTGATGCTCGCCAATGCGATTTTCTAGGTTGTCGGTATGCCCTGTGTAGTAGGAGGCATCACTGCAACGCAAGATATAGACCCAGAAAGTCATGGGTGTTCCTCTTTGGTATTTACTAAACCGTTCGAGGTGAGTAGGCCGCAGGCCGTATCGAACCATCCGGCGCTAAAAGCGACGGTGCGCCTTCGGCATCCCTCGATACGGCTTCGCCTACTCGGGACGAACGGGTAGTGGTACGCGGTATTGGGGTTGGTAACGACCAGTGGGTCTTTACGGCTTCGCCTACTCGGGACGAACGGGTAGTGGTACTCCATAAGTCTGTTTGTGGTGTTTTGTTAAATTATTTTCGATTGTGGCTACGACTGTTTGTCTTCCAATACTGGAACTCTTCTTCGTGGATCTCGATGTCGAGTTCCATCACGCGGGCTTGTAGCTTCTCTTGCGCATCGGCGACGGCCTTGTTGTAGACGGAAGAGCCAATCTCTTTCAGGAAAAAATCGAGCAAGGCTTCGGCTGCGAGGTTGCCTAGCTTTTGATCCATGTACTGCTCAAGGTTCTCTTTGAAGTAGCGCTCAATGGAGGCGATGGCTTGCGTGCGGTCTGGCTTGGTCAGTTCGATGCTCATAGCAACACGGCCGCGACCACTTTGCGGTCTTCGGCGACTAGGATGTTGTAGGTGCGGCAGGCGGCTGGGGTGTCCATGAACTCGATGCTGATGCCCGCGTTGATGAGGTCGCGATACAGACTGGGGTGGGCGAATTGTTGTTTTGTGCCTGTGCCGAGGAGAATGACTTCGGGTTTAAGTTCGAGGAAGTAAGCGAAATGGGCGGGGGTAAGGCTGGCGAAATCAGTTGCCTGCCAGTTGGTGAGTACGCGGTCGGCCATGACGATGACCGCTTGCTGGAAGCGTTCTCCGTTCACCGCAACATAGCCGTCGCCGTGTCCAGAAAAAAGCCGCTGATGTGTATTGGTTTGCAGGTGTAAGGCCAACGTTAATTCTCCAATTGTTTGCCGCATGAGGGGTGTCGCGGGTAAAATCGCGCCCCTTGTGGACGCAGCTAGTGTGGGGTGGATTCTAACATCCGACGTGCTAGTGATACCCCTGACGACAGAGTGAATAAAAGTGAAGCCAATTCTCAAATCAACCAAGCTCTCCAACGTTTGCTACGACATTCGCGGCCCGGTGATGGAACGCGCCA
>JAVHQJ010000225.1:0-2123 GCA_036171075.1 Sideroxydans sp.
TTACAGTTATATTGCTTTGTTTAAAGAAAACCAACCATCACTTGAAGTGATAGAAAACCTTGTCGGATGATTGCATTGTCTTTCTGAAAAAAGGGGGCCAAATGACATCGAGTGATCAAATTGTCACTTCGACCACCATTCCGCTGTGATCAGAAAGATTTGGTTTATCCGCCGGCCATGCAGCCACGACCGCAGTTTTGCTCTCCCAGGTCAATGGAAGCGCAATATGGTCGATTGGCCGAATTTCTAACATACCTTCAGGAAATCGGCTCGGTTCTGTCGAACAAAAGGCATCGCATTCAGATAAGCCATTTCGCAATGTCGCTATCCCAAGCTTGGTTCCATAACGGCTTCCGGTCCCCATATCAGTGTTGAAGTCGCCGGCAACACACAGTGGAATGTCTGGATACCGTTTTCTCAATTCCAACCATTCCGCACATTGCAACGGAATGACACGATGATGCTCTGACCATCCAGAAATCTGGCGATCATCTTTCCATGGCAGAACAGTGCCATAAACCAACAACTTTCCTGCCCGACCAAGATCAACCAATCCAATCACAGTTCGCTCAGTATCAGATGACTCTAGGCAAACCTTTTCAATAGGATACTTACTCCAGATTGATACCCAGCGACTTCCGGGTCGAATTCCAGACCAATTTTTCGGACGATTTTCGGAGTGCACAACGTTGTTGCAACTAGGAGGCGCAAGATCATCATGGGTCTCAGTAAGAATCCATAAGTCGGCATTGTTGCTGGCAAGGACTTTTCGCAAGGCATCTAATCGATCATTGAAGGCATACAAAACATTCCAAGTTCCAATTCGCATTATTATTTCTGTTCCGATTGTTTAGTTAATGTTATTTGGCTTGTACTTTAGCTGAATAATTTCCAACTAAATCGCCTCGTAAGACTGCCGTCAATATTTTCCTGCGGCCGAGCTGAGTATTTCCTTGATCCGCTTACGCAATGCTGCCGGCCCAATTACCTCCACTTCATCACCATGACGGAGTACATCCATCAGAAGTTCGCGGTCATCGGCATACGGCACTTCCAGTATGTAGCTTCCGTCTTCGGCGAACTTTGAGCGTTGCTCGGGATGCCAAGATTCGTTTGACACCCATCTTGCCCTAGTCGGCGTGAACTTCAACTTGGCCCATTGCACTTTGGTACCGGAGAAAATGCCGTAACCCTTCTCGAAGTATTCTTTAAGCGCTGCTTTGCTAAGTTCCTTGGCTGAGTCATCGGTGGGCTCTGCACCAGAGATGGCGTCGACTGAAAAACTGCGGATACCTTGGCGCAAATGACACCAGGCATCGACGTACCAGTTGTCACGGTAGAACACGATCTGCTGCGGTGAGATCAGTCTCTCTACGGTTTCATTACGTTCTCGGTTGAAGTGCTGAATCTTGATGCGTTTTCGGCCAAGGGTGGCGGTGGCAATAGCCTCAAAGTGTTTGAGGGGCATGACACGTTGGGTGGCGTGAAGCATGCGGAAGCGTTTTTCAACCTCATCTGCGCTGTGATCAGCACTCCCTAGCAATGCCTTGAGTCTAGCCTGCAGAGGTTCGATGTGCTGACTGAGCAACCCTGGGTAAATCTCCTTGAGGAGCTTCTGTATTAGCAACAGTGCGTGCGCCTCTGAGGCATTGAACCACATGCCCGGCAAAGCGAAGGTCGGCCCCGTTTTTCCCTTGGCTTCGTAACGATAGCCACCTGCGTCACGATCCCAAAAGATGGGTGCGTTGAGTCGGTCACGCAGATATTCCAAGTCTCGCTTGAAAGTAGCCTGAGAAATATTGAGTTCCGCCATAAAGTCTTCAACCGGCACCACACCACGGGCGGCCAGCATTTGGTCAATTTTGTAGAAGCGTTCGCTGCGATCCATTTTCATTCTCCCATTATTATTGAATGGTAGCTCATCAGGTGAGCCAACGTGACCAGATAATGACCCTAACAAACACTAGCAAAGGATGTTTTAACATGAGCTCAAATACAAATGCCGTTCAAGCTAGAAATATCTCTTCACCTCCTAATCGCAAGAATAAAGAAAAAAATAGTGTGTTGTATAGCGAGTCATTGGTCAGCCTTAATCGAATCGATCAGGTTGTCAGCCAATTAAA
>JAVHQJ010000226.1:0-2122 GCA_036171075.1 Sideroxydans sp.
GCCGCATCAAGCTGAGATGCCCCTCGTGCAAATTGCCCATGGTCGGCACAAAGGCAATCGCACGCTCATCGTTCAGACGCGTGCGCAGCTCAGAAATTGTTGAGATTATTTTCGGCATTAGGTTTTTTATTGATGCTGAACGGTAACACTGATGCCCATTTGTTTCTTCAACTCATCAACAAAGTGCTTTGCCCACCCAGAAGCTGCTGTAACTTTGCTCGGATCAATCAAGGCAAGTAGCTTGAAAGAATGTTCGCCCTTGCCATAAGGTGCCTTGGTTTTACAATTTTTTGTTGCGCTGGCCAATGATTGGTAAATCTGCTGTTTGGCGACACCTTCAATAGGATTGGCAACTGCTGGCAAGGCATTTACATTAAAACCTTGCCCGAAGAAGGTTTGCAACGTTTGCCTGTCGGTCAAAAACCACGCTTCCATACACTGCACCATCAGATGACAATTTGCATCGTTTGCGTTGTCAGGCTTCACCCATTGATCGCCGATGCGGTTTAGCAAATGCATCCAAGGTTGTGCAGTCGTAACATTGCCATCTTTATCAACCGACAACAGAGCAGATTCAACCCTGTCTTCACTATCAACCAGTAACATAGCTGACTCACCATTACGTAGAGCAATACAGTAATCGTCGTAAGCATTTTTCCTACTACCACATGGCAGAACTCTTGGCATGTAACCCGCAAGACCTGCTTTCTTTAAAAATTCGGTGAACCCTTCCCGACAAGCAGTCCTCAACAGTTTTGCATCACCGCCGCCTTCGACAAATAGTTTCATAACTACCATCGCGTTCCCCCAATATCACCTCGCGTCCATAATTCACCCAGACGATATTTTTCTAACCAAGGCTTTAGTTTATCTGCATCCAAACGACGCATCACCGTTCCTTCAGCCGTTTTTTCACATACCAACACCACCTCGGGGCAATCAGTCATCGCATCAACTAGCACATCGGAATGCGTAGTTACAATAATCTGGCAGCGCTCAGAGGCTTCCTTTAATAAACCCGCCAGCGTTGGCAGAATATCCGGGTGCAGGCCAAGTTCAGGCTCTTCAATGCACACCAAAGGCGGCGGATTGGGATGACAAAGTATGGCTAACAAGCATAGGTAACGCAACGTTCCGTCTGAAAGTCGGGTTGCCGGAACGGTGAAACGCCCTTCGTGAAAGAATACCTGAACGGTACCACCTTCAATTTGAACATCGTAATCATCGATCCCATCGTAAAGTGCACGCAGTGCTTTCAGCAATCGCGCTTTGACAACTGGATCTCTACGTAAACGATTGAGCACCAACCCGAGATTGCTCGCATCAGATTCGAGCATGTCATTCGGCAAATCCGTTTTTTGTGGCAAACGTGGCGCGGTATAACGCCCAAAACTCCATTCCCGATAAAGTCGTATCTTCCCCAAAGTCTGACCCAGATAAGTGATTTCCGGGTACTGGTCTGGATCACGCCGCTGAGAAAGAATGGATTTTTCTACGTCAATATCCTCCTCCTGCAAAGATCGCTTATCTCCCCTAACATTTAACGTTGGTCGACCACGATTAAAGTGGTAAAAAAAATACGCTTGCTCATGATGACTTGCTTCAGGTTTTTCGTTCTCAACCTTTTCATCCGTAATCTCAAAGCGTTGCCCCACTTCGGTAAAAGATAGTGAATATCGAAGTTTTTGTACTCCTTTGGGATTGTCAATCACAAAGTCTAGTGATGCGGTTGGAGTACCTTGCCCCCCCTTCCATAACCAATCTCTGACACCACCGCCCTCGCGTATTGGCTTAAGCAACTGCTCAGGTGCACTTTTGAGCAACTCAACTGATTCCAGAAAGTTAGATTTCCCCGAACCATTTGGCCCGACGACTACATTCAAAGCACGAAGTAAAATTGGTTGAGCCGATTCACCGAAGCTCAGAAAATTATTCAGTTTAATTGCATGAATTAACATCATTTTCTCCACTTAAAAGCCATGTTCCTGTCCTGGGAAACTGCCGTTCTTCACTTCGGCGACATAGCGGCTCACCGCATCGCTGATGGATGCCGCACCCTGCATGTAGTTCTTCACGAAGCGCGGCTTCTTGCCGGGGTAAATATCCAGCATGTCATACAACA
>JAVHQJ010000227.1:0-2117 GCA_036171075.1 Sideroxydans sp.
TTCTGCGGCTCTGGCGGGGCGACCTCTTTGATTGCAGGCTCATCCGCAGGCACCGGCTCTGGCTCGATCTCTTTAGGTTTTGGCTTGGGCTGCGGAACGATGTCAGCTTGCTGCATCTCCATATTGGCGAAAGAGATCGACATCTCATTCACCATCACTGCGGGCATCTCCGGCTGAAGCAGGTATCCCGCAAACACCGACAAGTGCAACAGAACGACTAGTCCTACGACAGCGAATCGCTCGCTGAGCGGCGATTTCTCGGGTTCATTGGGGAACTGCGAATACATCTGCATCGATCCGAACAGGGTTAGAACAGCCGACATGCTACCAGCGCCCCTCCAACGTGACCAACAAAGCACGGAATCCTTTGTCCTCAGTTCGAAGTTTGTAGGTGTCCGCACCGTTCAAGTACACGGTCTCACGCACCGTCTTGGCTTGGAACAAATTCTGCCCGCTAAGCCGCAGATTGAATTTCGGATTCAACTTATATAGCCAGAATGCATCTAGGGTCGTTTTGGCATTCGTCGTTGCGCGCTGCTCGTTAGGGATGTCCGTCTTACTAGGCCCAGACATCTGCAGTGACACTCCGTAACTTGATTGCCACATCGGCAAGCTTTGATCTATGCCTGCTGAGAACACATAGTCCGGCGTGTCTCGCGCCATACGAGTGATACCCAAACGTGTGTCGTTCACTTGTGCTTTCGGCAAGGTGAGATGTGCTTTCACTGTCGCTCCCTTTCACCCGAAGTTATCGGTACGCACCTTGCCATCCAGCTCCCAGCCCCAATGCAGCGCTTTACCTTCATTCTGTGGTCTGTCCACCCATCGTACGCCTTCTAGTTGCACACGGCGCTCAATGAAATCTTCAGTCGAACGTACGTACAGGTTTGCCCCAAAGGCACCTGCTTCCTGATCGAGATAACGCTCTAGCACCGCTTCGTAATTCAGACTACGCTCTGGTGAAAGAGTCGCATTACCTCGTCTATCCGCTTCTAGCGG
Source organism: Sideroxydans sp. (assembly GCA_036171075.1). Classification (GTDB taxonomy): domain Bacteria; phylum Pseudomonadota; class Gammaproteobacteria; order Burkholderiales; family Gallionellaceae; genus Sideroxyarcus. The sequence continues at coordinate 1,000 of JAVHQJ010000227.1, forward strand.
CGTATTCGCAGCGATGCTGCGTGTCACGGTGTTGCTGAGCTCATCCAATCTTGGCAACTTCAGGCCCGCCCCCAACGATGAACGCAACAGCCACTGCTGGGCAGGTTCCCACCGCACCGCGATGGAAGGTAACAGCCGTCCGTGCTGCTGACTCACACCATCCGAAGCAAGGCGCATATCTTCACCACGTACACCGGCTGTGAGCACCACTGATTGTTGCAACGACCAATCATCCTGCACCCAGACGATGCTATGACGCTCACTGGCTTCGCTAGTCGAAGCGCCCACGAAGCTACCGCCAAAATTCTGTTCATCGTTACGACGCAGATTGATATGTTCCAAACCTACCGCCAACAGATGTTCGCCCAGCGGTTTATCTAGGCGCAGTGCCATGTTGTATTCAGTCTCCTTGCCACTGGAATTCTCGGTCGCAGTACTAACCACGTTCGCCACCTTAGATTCACGCACCAGATCAACAGTGCGGTTGCCCTGATTCAAAGACATGCGTGCAGTCAGTTTGGCACCGCCCAGATTCTTTTCCCCATCCGCACGCAGACGCAACATACGGCGATTATTGGTCTCACGACTACTGCGTGAATCAGATGCGGGCAGCAACAGGTCAGTCGAAGTGGTGTCACTATTGCGTTTGCCCAGACCGTCAAAAAACAAGGGCGCAATGGTCAGACTATCGCCGCTATCCTTCCACGTCATACGCGGGGACAGCACGAACTCACGGAAGGTGAACAAACCATCATCCCGTTCCTGTTGCCAGACGTTGCGTACGCCATTCGGAAAAGCTTGCCGATCAGTCGTGCCTTGTGTCGGATTGCGATGTAGGTTCAGCGTGATGGGAAACGACCAACCAAAGCTGCCGTCACCGCCATTCTCTGTCCATGTCAACTGACCGGTCGGCTCGTTACCACGAAACCCCACCGCTGCTTTGACGGCAGTCGTTCGCTTGGACAATGCCTTCTTCATCACCAGATTCACGGTCACTGATGAGGCACCACCGTATTCAGCAGATGAACCGCGCAGAATCTCCACCCGCTCAAGATCGCCTGAAGGCAAACGCCCGATCACACCCGCCACCATGCGTGAACCACCCGCAGGACGTTCTC
>JAVHQJ010000228.1:0-2107 GCA_036171075.1 Sideroxydans sp.
CCTTGTCAGCATCAAAAAATGCCCATGCAATTTTATAATCCGCTTCGCGGCTGGCCAAGGCGAAGGGGGCAGTATAGCTGCGGGTGCGGGTTTGCGGGCCGCCGGGTTGGGTGTCGTCTTGCACGGTGGTGGTGACGGTGCTGCCAGCGGGCAAGGTGCCGGATTCCTGCATCTGGCGGATATCGTCCCAGCCAAACTTGCCGGTTTTGCTCCGACCATCGGAGGTGGTGATGGTTACATCCGGTGTGGAACGACTAGCTTTGCGCGGCAGGCCAACGCCGACCAGTCCTTTGCTGTTGGTGAAGATAATGCGACCGGCCATGTCGTACCAAGTGTCGCGCTCGTAACCCTGCATTACCGGAAACTGGACGCGGTAGATGAGCAGCAATTCGTCGAGGGTAAGGCCAAGAGCTTGCGCCACCAGCACGTCGATTTCCACCAGCGCCATGCGGCGGGCGTAGTCGCTGCGCAGTGCGCTATCACGATGCCATTCGGGCGTGAGATTGGTGAAGAAATTTTGTGGCAGGCGTGGGTTGGTGGGTTGGCTCCAGCGTTGGGTGGTGAAGTCGGGAGTGAAGACTTCGGCCCAGAGCGGGGCATAGTGGGTGGTGAGGCAGTTGAGTGCAGCAGCGCGGACAGCAAGGTCGGCGGTCAGTATTTGTGGAATGGGTAGCTGGCTGATGAACGATGGGCTTGCGAAACCTATGCCTGTCGATTTGACACGAAAATCAGAAATGACAGACTGGGTGTAGGCCAAAAAACCTATCATTTCGGCAGTAGATTTGAATGCATGCCCAAGAATCGTATGCACCCATGCGACACCTGGAGGCACCAACGTAGTGATTAGCGTGCGCTCCATGGATGAGCTGATCATAGCCCGATTGATCACCCGAAAATACTCCGTCACCCGCTTCTGCCGCCACCGGCGCACCACCACCGGCTGTCCTTTCTGGCTGGCGTGTTCGGTTTGTTCTTCTCCATTGAGTTGATCCCACGGCAATGTTAGCGTTTCCGCTTCCGTCCAGCTCACCCGTGGCGTGCGGCGGGCATATTCGACGCACTCTTCCATAGGGTGGTAGTTACTACGCGGCAGGTAGTCGTCGGGTAGGGTTTCCAAGTTAATTCCATCGTAAGCTCGATGAGTCGAGCAAACTGCTTTAGGAGTCTGGGACAAGGGATTTGCCAAATAGAAATGCGGGCCGGACAGCACCCATTCTTTCGGCGTGACGGCAAACGGCGCGCTGCGGTCTGGATTGCGCACAATCGTGCCATCATGTTGCTGCGCAGTTTCGTTCCACATCTCGGTTGAGGAATAATCGTCACCCAGATCGGCCAAGCGACGCGGGTGGGCGGCGAGCTTTGCCAACACGCTGGAAAGCTGACCGGCATGCAGCGCCGGTAAGCGAGCACGGCGCGGCGGTGTGCCTGGTTCGTCGTAAAGCAGGGCGAAGACCGTCAATTGTTCATCTCCGATACTAACAATACGGTCGCTATGGCCAGTGACATTCCATTCACCCGCTTCGTTTTTGATACCTCCAGCCATCCCAACGCCGTCATGCAAATAGCAGGCATCAATCGTGGTTGGGGTAAATAGATTGGCCACGAGGTCAAAGGCCGGTGCTGCCTGTTCCGAGCCAAAAATATTGATACCAAATTTGTTTCGGTTACCAATATCAAATAATTTCAATTCGTTTTGAAACTGAAAATGCGCCCGTAATCGTGCATAGACCGCTTCCCGCAACGTCCCTCCTTTAGGATCGTCATATGGCCCTTCGGGGTGCAGGTAGCCGACCACGCCACGTTGCCCTGCCAGCATCCAGCCGACGGGCATAAAACACTTATAGAGATTAGCTGCCATACCCTTGAGCAGCGGATAGTTCTGTTGGGCGTTGAGAAAATTCTGGGTGGCTTCGGCCTCTTCCAGTTCAGTCGTCCACTCGCTTTGCAGTTTGGGGAACTGGGCAAATGCCGCACTGCGCTGTTGTGCCAGTTCGGTAGCACTCAACTTGCGGATCGCCACCAGTGGATTCGCCTCGCCCAGTATTCCGGCTTCGTTCCATTCCACCTTGAGCCAGGGTGGGTTTCCGAGGATCAGGTCGAAGCCACC
>JAVHQJ010000229.1:0-2084 GCA_036171075.1 Sideroxydans sp.
TCGGCCAACTACATCTAGTGGTTGTGTGTGACAACCCGATAAGCACGGTTCAATCTTTGAAATGACGATATGGGAATTGTCAGGCTCTGTTGCCGGTAGTAGGCACATGCTGAAATACAGCGTGTTTTATGGCTTATCTGCACGTATTAAAGCGTGAGGTGCTGAGTATGCGGGATGGTTTGACGTATAAAACCAGCATGGGTATGTAAAATCAGATAGTTACTGTAGTACAGGACAGTTTATACAGAACGCTGTCCTGCATATGTTTGAATAGTTCTGTCCATTTCACGTTAGGCTTGAGTAAAATTGCCGCCCCCCCTCTATTGACTATTTTTGGAGAACCATAATGACTTACGAATGCGCTTTGTTGTGTATGCACGGAATGGGAAATTTAACACAGAACGAGTTCCAATCTGACATTGCGAAGTTGAGGCAAAATTTGGCTGAACGTTTATCAGCAGATAAGTTTTCCAAGATATATATTCCATCTACTGGAATTTTCTATAGCGATCTAACGCAACAACAAGAAGATGCAGTTTGGGTGGCAATGACAACTCAAGGTGGCCTGAATACTGGATTGCTACGCCGAAACACCATTAACCGTATTCGTCGATTCGTTATATCAGGATTTTCTGATGCTACAGCATTCGCTGGATTTAATAGCTCTAACACTAAACAGCAATACACGGTTGTACAACAACGTATTTATGATGCCTTAAATGATGTATACAAGGTTTGTGGGGAAGTACCCGTTATAATAATCTCCCAATCCCTAGGATGCCAAATTATGTCGAGCTATATATGGGATGCACAAGTATATTGGCGAAACACAAACTTAGGTGGCGGCTTTGGAATTGATTCACGCAGCATTTGGAAAAAACACCAGACCACTAATAAGGATGGTTTTTTGTGTCTCCAATCTTTAAAGACATGGTTCACCACTGGCTGTAACATTCCAATTTTCGTTTCTGGTTTTAAAGACGTGCGCGCCATTCATAATAGACAATATGGTTATAACTTTGATTGGTTTAACTATTTCGATTATGACGACGTATTAGGATATCCTCTTGCACCATTGAACGTTTTGTTTGATGTAACCAATACCGCTGGTCACGGTCAATCTTATGCCAATGCTGTGACTGATATTCAAGTGAATGCCAACGATGGGATATGGGGCACAATAGCATCAAGCTGGAATCCAATGTCGCACACACAATACTGGGGCGACAAAACGGTTTTGGAGGCTATAGCTAACGCTTTGAAATAAAGGAAACCAGCAAAAGTCAAAAAAATCAAAAAAAATCAATGGGTCAAAAAATCAATGGCAAAATCAATGGGGTCAGACTCGATTGATTTATATATTTAAGTTTTTTAAATGAAAAATTTCCTAACTCAACGCTCCAGCGGAGCTTCGCTTACGCTACGCCCGCTGAGCTTTGCGTTAGGTCTTGGGAAATGACATTCCGCGATCGCCCATATTCAGCTTTTTTTGGCCTCGCAGTGCTGCTGTTTTTGCTGGCTACAGCGGGGTCTGATGTTGTGGCGCGAACTACCGTTAGTGGTGAGGGATTTGGCAAGGCTGTCACAGAGCACTTTTATTACGCTCTTGTTCAACCAATTGGCACGGCCCTGTTACTCGCCCCTTTCGCGCTACTTGGCTGGATGTCCGCTTCCTTGGCAAAGCGCCAGGGGTTTGACCGGGGGCTCGTTTTGTTTCTCATGGGCGCCTTGTTGCTTGGCGTCATGTTTTTTTCTGCCTATCAGGATTCGCAGAACTACATTAGCCAAAAGATGTGGACCGCCGCAACTCTTTCTATCGGGTTGCTTCCCTTCAAGAGTGCCCCACTGTTATTGGTTTGTCTTGCCGCCCGGTGGCTCTTGGCCCGCAATACAGGTGAGGCTCAGACCTAACAGAAAAATCAATGGGGTCAGACTCGATTGATTTATATATTTAATTGTTTTTAAATGAAAAATTTCCTAACTCAACGCTCCAGCGGAGCTTCGCTTACGCTACGCCCGCTGAGCTTTGCGTTAGCCACTTTATGCGGACAGCCGTCTACTCATTCACGCTCTTGTGCGTCGCC
>JAVHQJ010000230.1:0-2076 GCA_036171075.1 Sideroxydans sp.
CTTGCGCCTCCGCGCCTTCGCCTAGTTTAGTGTCGGTTTTGATGAGGGTGGTCATTGATTTAATCCGTTTAGTCTAAAAGTTAATTGAACCTGAAATTGGGAAAATACGAGTTTTTCGGCCTCGTCATGCACTATTGTTTTCTTTATCTAGGCTACCCTCGGTCGGGCTTTCTTGGGTTAATGGCGCAATTTCCCCCTTAGTACTCGCCATCTTGAAAAGTTCTGAAAGAATATCCAACTTCTGAGTCACTTCCTGAGCAATGCTGGAAAGAGGGGCGAATGAGACTAGGCGATGTAATTCACCTTTCGTTAGCAACATCGGCCCTCCCGTTTTGCTTGCTAGCCGCCGGAAAAATTCTTCCGCTACTGTACTCAATTTTTTCCGCTCGGTTTTTGCCTCCCAAACCAAGCGTGCAGCATCAGGAGGGGATTGTTGCCAAGCGCGCACATCCTCATCGTTGCCATCGAAAATCATTTCTCGAATCACTTCTGTTAATGCCTCATCAACAGCGATTTGCGCTCTGTCCGTAAACAAGTCGTCTTGCGGATACTGGCTCAATGCATAACTACGCAACAAGTCTGGAGTGATGAAGTAGTTTTCAGCTTCATATCGACGCCAATAACGAATCATCAGCGCCCCTTCGTCACGATCTTGGCGATTTTGACCATCGTTATCGAGGATTGCTAAACCTCTCAGGCTGGGCAACAAATTGCGTAGGCCGTTGAAATGTTCGCGAGGCGTTAAACCAAAACCTCCCTCAACTCGCTCAAGTTCCGCACCCAAGTCTTGTGATGGATAGTTGTTTTGCACATAGAATGAGTTGATTCGTTCATCCCAACGCGTTGCTAGGGGATGATTCAATCGCTCGGCCAGCGCACGCATCATGTCCACATCTGTGCTGCCTTCAACATACAGCACATATCCTCGCTCGCGAGCCTTGACATAATGCTCGGCACCAAAGTGTTTGAGGCTATTTCGAATATCCTGTTTTTTTGCCAAATCGTCTGCGTGTCCTTCCAGCAGTAAGGTCAGGTTAGTGTCTAGGGCCTCATCTAAGATCACCTCTGAGTGTGTGACCATCACCACCTGAGAGCCATTCTCGCTGGCAATGTCACGGAGCAGTACATACACCTGCTTTTGTCGTAGTATCTCCAAGTGCGCATCTGGCTCGTCCACAAGAAGCACACTACGTTTATGTGAAAATAGATAAGCAAACACAAGCAGCATTTGCAAAAATCCGCGTCCTGCTGAAGATATATCGAGCGCTTCCTTTACATCTGGTTGGCGATATTGCATAGCAATGCTGCCGCGCGCGGTTTCCTTCGGCTTGTCCATCTCCACATTAAAGAGGCGCTTCATCAACTTAACAATTCGCTGCCAATCATCGTCAGATGAGCTTGCCACTGACAGACACAGATTGCGTAAAACATCTGCTGTACGCCCTTGACCAAGCAGCACATCCACTCGACCTGGCTGCAAGATGGGTTCCTCTGTGTCCAGACCCGACATAGGGTAGAGTAGTTCCACTTTTAGCGATGCTGCGTAGGCAATCAGTTCCATATCGGAAATAACGGATGCATCCGGTGTGCAATACACTAACTCATCACCCTGATTGCGAAAGCGCATAGGAAGCGAGCGTACCTGCCCTTTGTATTCAATACCCACAGTGATAACCAGCTGTATATCTTGGCTACCTTTACGCACTTGGGTGTTGTGCCAGAAGAAGCGCGTGCGTTGTACTGGCACTGCAACAATGCTCAGGCGGTTTAAAGAGGTTGATGTACGTTCCTTGGCAGAGGAATCCCGACGTGCGTCGTACCATGTCTGCACTGCTTGGGCCCATAGCGCAAGTGCCTGAATGGCGCTGGTTTTGCCGCAGTTGTTGGGGCCTATGAGTACGGCAGGGTGATCTAGCTCTATGCGCTGCTGTTCGCCAAAGCATTTGAAATTCTCAATTTCAATGTAATGCAAAAGGCGCATGATCAAGTTCTCCCGATTTAATTGCGTTGAAAATCTTTGTTTAGTAACTCAACACCGGGGCCAGCCACCGCTCTGCCGTCTCGATGTCCCAGCCC
>JAVHQJ010000231.1:0-2074 GCA_036171075.1 Sideroxydans sp.
GGTTTGCTGGCGGAGCGCTGGTTTTTCTTCGCACAAGCCAACCATCCGCAGAATCTTTACTATCAGTATGTTTCTTGAATCTATTCAAGTAGTCGCGTTGAGGACATGACGCACAGAGGCAGCCTAGACATAGCGAGAATGAGAAAATGAACCTAATGGGCTATTGGCACGATTTTGCCAAACGGTTCGACTTTAAGGCGGGTGTCCTAAAAGCAGATCTGCTGGCGGGGCTCACGGTTTCGCTGGTTGCCATCCCGCAGTCCTTGGCTTATGCCCAGCTTGCAGGCGTTCCCGCGTACTACGGGTTGTATGCCGTTCTGATTCCCACCGTGTTCGGCGCGGTGTTTGGTTCTTCCCATCAGTTGTCGACTGGCCCCGTCGCCATGACTTCCCTGTTGACGGCAGCCAGCATCGCTCCCTTGGCGGCACATGGCAGCGAAATGTTTTATGCCTATGTGATTTTATTGGCATTGGTGTCTGGCTTATTCCAGATATTGTTTGGGATGATGCGCATGGGCATCCTGCTCAACTTCCTGTCGAATCCCGTGCTGATGGGCTTCATCAACGCAGCCGCCATCATCATCGGTCTCTCACAATTGCCGACCTTGTTGGGGATTCCCACTGCACAGTCGCAGCATTTCCTCGTGGACATCTCTCAGGTGTTATTGAACATTGATACGGCTCATCAACTCTCGATTGGATTTGGCGTCTCCGCGATTGTCATGTTGTTGGCATTCAAAAGGTATCTGCCAAAGCTTCCTGGCGTATTGATTACAGTGGTGGTGCTGACCTGGATGAGTTATGTCATTGGATATGCAGATATGGGGGGCAGGGTGGTCGGTGTTGTCCCCGCAGGATTGCCCACATTAAGCATTCCGCCGTTGGACTGGCACGCGACGATCGCACTTCTTCCTGCGGGTTTTGTGATTGCCTTAATCAGCTTCATGGAGGCAATGTCAAGTTGCAAAGTGATTGCCATCAAGACTCGGCAGCCATGGGATGAAAATCAAGAGTTGATTGGTCAGGGCTTGGCCAAGGTGGCAGCGGCTTTCAGTCAGTCTATGCCAGTCAGCGGATCATTTTCACGCTCTGCACTCAATCTCGCATCTGATGCGCGGACACCTATGGCATCGGTCATTGCGGCCTTTTTCGTATTGTTGACGCTACTGTTTTTTACCTCGCTGCTCTACCATCTGCCGAAACCCGTACTGGCGGCCATTATCATGATGGCGGTGATTAACCTAATCAACTTCCAATCTATTCGCAACGCATGGCGGGCAAGTAGAGACGATGGGATCGCCGCGCTCATGACTTTCTTTGCCACCCTCGCATTTGCGCCGAACATCCAAAATGGCATTCTTACGGGGATTATTTTGTCTCTTTCCCTGTTGCTTTATCGCATGATGCGCCCTCGGGTGGCGGTCTTGGGGTTGCATAGTGACACCACGTTGCGCGATGCGATACGGCATAACTTGCCGCCTCTGCACACTCGGCTGGGAGCGATCCGCTTCGACGGAGCCTTACGTTTCGTGAACGTTTCCTATTTTGAAGACGCGTTGCTCAAACTGGAAAGAGAAAATTTAGATATTAAGTGCATTCTCGTCCAATCTGGCGGCATTAACGAGATCGACGCATCAGGCATCGAGATGCTGCACAATTTGCTGGAACGCCTCAAAATCAATGGGGTTACGCTCGCTTTTAGCGGACTCAAGAAACAAGTTTCCGATGTCATGGATCGGACTAAACTGACTGACAAAGTAGGCCAACAAAATATTTTTGCCACGGACAAATTGGCGATAGATGAGATTTGCCGACGACTTGATGAGCAGTTCAATACCTAACGTAGGAGTAAGCGAGCCGAAGCAAAACCTGAAGTGAGGTTGTGGCATAACCCCATTGGGTTATGCCCGCCCCCCGTCATGGTTATGGACGGTGTCAGGGAGCCTGTCTCTATAATGCGACTCGAATTTTGTGTGACGATGTACCTTTAATAACTTCAATATAACAAGTGGGAGAAAACAATGAATTTTGATAAAGAGTTTGATGCCAGCGGATTGAATTGCCCACTGCCTAT
>JAVHQJ010000232.1:0-2068 GCA_036171075.1 Sideroxydans sp.
CGTGTTTGGGATAATATCCCAACGGGGGTTCGAATCCCCCCTTCTCCGCCAAATATAGGCAATAAAACCGTTTAAAATCAAATGGTTAAGATAAAAATAGAAAAGCTGGTATGCCATCCAGTATACCATCGGAAACATCAGTGAAATTTACCGATGCAAATTCGATGCAAGGCGTGGAACAAACAAAATCCCCCTTGATCCAATAGACCAACCCATGCAGGTTGGTTTTTTTACGTCAAATTCAACCCTACCTGCAATTCGCAAGTAATGCACCGAGAATACCTTAGCCTTCTAATTCTGGGCGTTATTACAACGGCAATAGTTACTGGGTATCAAAATCGATTATTCTTCAGGCCAGATGAGCAGCCTTACTAATAAAGAGAGAATGATGATGGATGGATCTATTTTTCGGCTAGCCGACCTAATGAGATATGTAAATTTATCGCGCTCAGCAATCTACGACCGGCAAAACCCAGACTCTCCTAGATACGATGAAACCTTCCCAAAAAAAATATTCCTCGGCGGCGGAGCAGTCGGCTGGCAAAAGGAAGACATAGATGCTTGGCTGGTGACATGTAAAGAGCGAGGGAAACCAACACCGAAAAAATCAGATTCCCCCAAATCCCTCCCCACCAGCAAGCAAGCCACACCTGCATCCTATCGAGCCCCAGCAAAAGCAACTCAGAGCCTTGCCGGTCTGATTACCAAAGGCACGCTGCAAAATGAAAACATTATCAAGTACCTGAAAATGGATACTTGGACTCCGACCATGGGGGCACTTCTTATTTGCGGCATCAAAGCACCGATAGATTGCAATGAATTTCCACTTAGCGGAAAGGGATTAGACAATCAACAGCTTACGCAATCAGATGAACGCTTTCAAAATGCGCGCCGAATCTTGAGCTTTTGGAATGATCAAAATGAACTGCCAGCAACAATGCCACCAATACAATTTTTGATCATGTGTGACCAAGATAATATTGATACTGAATGGCTACGTATATTTCGTGAGCTAGCGGGATGTCCTCCACAACAATCTGGTGATCTCACGGCCTCCAAACTGGCATTGCTGTGATTACTAATCTAGCACCTGCTTTACTTGTGCAAGGGCGAAAGCACCCGATGTTGGTACTATGCAGTAGACTCTATAAGTCAAAAAAGCCAGATTCGGCCTGATCACCTGTTATGCTTTCACCGAAATAGTTGGCCGGAATTTTCAACAATATTCAAAAAGTATAAAGCTTCCCCCACTCGTAATAACCCATCAAAACAGGAATGACAGAATGACAAGTAGCCAACAACGCGCAGCACTGCAAAGCCAAATATGGAAAATCGCCAACGATGTTCGCGGCGCAGTGGATGGCTGGGATTTCAAGCAGTATGTACTCGGCACCCTGTTTTATCGCTTTATCAGCGAAAACTTTGCCAGCTACATCGAAGGCGGTGACGACGGCATCAACTATGCAAAACTGAACGACTCTGTCATCACCACGGACATCAAAGACGATGCCATCAAAACCAAAGGCTACTTCATCTATCCCAGCCAGTTGTTTGCGACCATCGCCGACAGTGCCAACACCAACGAAAGTTTGAATACCGATCTCGCCGCCATCTTTGCCGCAATCGAAAGCTCAGCCAACGGCTACCCACACAAGCTTATTCCTGCCGATAGACTGGTATGCCTTTCACCTCAAACAGTGATTGCTTATAGCTTGGTGGGCAACGCTTACGACTACAACAGACCACGCTCAGCAAAACTGAGTACGGAAGTCCCTGCCACAATAAAGTGATCAAGGACGCGCACATCAACCAAGGCCAGTGCATTTTTAAGTGCGGCAGTTAGTTGCTGATCAGCCTGACTGGCTTCAGCAACACCACTTGGATGATTGTGTGCAAACAAAACAGCCGCTGCATTCACCCTGAGTGCTGCTTTCACCACTTCACGTGGATACACTGACGTTTGTGTCAACGTGCCCTGGAATAACTCATGCGTTGTAATTAACCGATGCTGAGCATCCAAAAACATTGCCACAAACGATTCATGCTCCTGACCAGCAAAGTGAATCCG
>JAVHQJ010000233.1:0-2067 GCA_036171075.1 Sideroxydans sp.
GGTACATGTACCGTGGCTCAGCGCGCATCATAGTTGAATCATGCAGGCATGCCAAACCTCTCCAGAAATCGACAAGACCCAGTGCTGGTTGCACTGGGCGACGCGATACGACGCATCCGCTTGTCGAAGAACATTTCTCAGGAAAAACTTGCGCTGCTGGCTGAGGTGGATCGTAGTTATGTCGGTCGAGTGGAACGAGGCGACAACAACGTAGCCATTCTGACGCTATCCAAATTGGCCTCCGTTTTGAACGTTACATTGGCCGGGTTGTTTCAAGAGGCCAATCTTTAGTGCCGCAAAAAATATTCATTGAAGCGGACGATGGCCCCCGTCATTAAAAGCTGCTCAATGCATAATGAGCTGAATTACATCCGGGGCTGGATTCCTCGAAAACTTGGGCTCGTAATTCCCGGAAAGACAAAGGTACAGGCACTTACGGCTTAGTAGCGTTGGGGAAAGTTGCTCTGTAAATCGTGCAATCGTCTTTTTCGACCAGTGATATTTGGCCAGGTTGAGCCAGGTATAGATACCACACAGTTTTTTGCTTTCTGACATAGGAAACGGCCATTCTTCGACAAGATCATAAGGTGTGATCAGATTCTTGTTTTTGCGGTTATCCCAATGCGAGATCAAGGTGGCATTCCTGCTCTGATTAACCAGTGTAATTAAGCGGGAAAGGCTCATTCCCGGCACTTCATCTGTCGTGCTCCCGCTATAGACTGAAAACACCAAGTCATAAATGCTATTTGCAAGGTCGTAAGTTGTGCGAATGACGGTATCGAATTGCGGTGCCGAATAGCGTTTCTGATCTGCGCAAACAAGCAGTTTGATTTTGTCGTCTATAGACTGGGCGACCAACTCGTTCACAGCCTTCATTTCACTTGGAGTCAGGTTTGAAACGCCCACAATCAGCACGCCCTTGGCCTGTCGAAAAATAAAACTTTCGTGGTCACTAAACGAGTCTTCAAATGGACAATCATCGCCTAACCACATAGGCACTTTGTCTTCAAAGTCCATATCTAGCTCTTTTGCAAAGAGCGCGACCGTAATATTCAGACCATCAAACCTGAATTCTCGTCCTTGAATGTGCATGACAGCTTACCTCTCAATTGTGGGCCGCCTCATTATCAGGACGGACGTGTCAAAATGTGTCGCAATCCGCTTATGTATATTGTGCTTTGACGCCCCCATGTATTGCCGATCACAAGGTAAAGCCACCGGCTTTAGCCTTGCGAGTTCGGCAAGCGTGGATCAACGAGGATCATCCACGTACATCACATCAATTACAGGCATTACTCTGCCTTCGCCAGCTACGGTCGTATATTTATTGTTGCCCACATATCTGCCAATTACTCTTACAGGGTTGCCCTTGCGCCAATCTTGCTGTGAATAATTAACGGACTTCTTTGAAATCCGGAGCATTGCATAAGCAACATCCACCCATTGTCCCCAAACTTGCCCCCCTCCGACTCTGACACGTAGCGCACCGCCCTCTTCTCCATCAATCACCACCGTACCTGAATAAACCGCATGATTGGGCTTCAAGAATGGCCGAAGCATTACTTCATGCAAATTTTCATCAAGGGCAAAAATAGTAAATCTAAACCTATCGTGCGATAAGGCCGCATCATTAAAGCTGGAGATAGCAATTGCACCTGACTTAAGTTGCTCTTGCCTCGCTTGCAACTGGCGCTTTTGAATATCAGCCTTGTGATTGTTCTTGTCCACGAAATAATCGGGATCATTATGTGAACGCTTACAAAGTTGAAGGCGCACGAGTTTAGTCGGAGCCTCTCGCTTAAAAGAGTCAATCAAATATAGATAAGGCTCCCAGCGACATACATATTTATTGAGGAATGCTTCTCGGATTGGCAAATCATCCACATGACCTTTACAACTGCGGAATTCCACTAAAGTATTGGCAAGCCGTACCATCCCCTCATCAACCGACTCCAAACTCCCATCCTCTTTTACTTGCCTGAATTTCCAAGCAACTAAGCCCCCCTCGTCTAACGCAGGATAAAGCACCGGATCACAGGACCACGCCTGCTCAATCAATGACGCCTG
>JAVHQJ010000234.1:0-429 GCA_036171075.1 Sideroxydans sp.
TTTGAGCAAGCTGGGCTAAGTCTTAATCCCTTTTGTTTCAGGGCTGTGGTGCTTCGCGCAGAGCATCCACCACTACCGCTCTCACTTGGGGTCTTAATCCCTTTTGTTTCAGGGCTGTGGTGCTTCAAAGGTATCTCTTGGATATGCCGCCGATAAAGCAAGGTCTTAATCCCTTTTGTTTCAGGGCTGTGGTGCTTCACTCAGATTATCACGTGTTGACATCACGCAAAACTTGTCTTAATCCCTTTTGTTTCAGGGCTGTGGTGCTTCATTGCTGCCGTTTCATCGGTTGGCATGAATGCGAATGTCTTAATCCCTTTTGTTTCAGGGCTGTGGTGCTTCTTTTTTTTATATGCGCAAATTTTCTCGCTTTTTTCGTCTTAATCCCTTTTGTTTCAGGGCTGTGGTGCTTCCCTAGCTTACGCAAAC
>JAVHQJ010000234.1:529-2058 GCA_036171075.1 Sideroxydans sp.
CTTAGTAGTGCAAACCTAGTCTTAATCCCTTTTGTTTCAGGGCTGTGGTGCTTCCCTAGCTTACGCAAACCTTAGTAGTGCAAACCTAGTCTTAATCCCTTTTGTTTCAGGGCTGTGGTGCTTCCTAAAAACGCTTGGTCGAAAGACGGGTGTTGTGTCTTAATCCCTTTTGTTTCAGGGCTGTGGTGCTTCATAGAATGCCAGCCTATGCAATAAAGAACTATCGTCTTAATCCCTTTTGTTTCAGGGCTGTGGTGCTTCCAAGAAGACAGGCGAACAGTACCCTGACATTATGTCTTAATCCCTTTTGTTTCAGGGCTGTGGTGCTTCGCTCATTCGGTGAAAGATGTTCATTCGGTGAAAGTCTTAATCCCTTTTGTTTCAGGGCTGTGGTGCTTCGAGCGAGGCGACTTTATGCGGCACTGATTTTAGTGTCTTAATCCCTTTTGTTTCAGGGCTGTGGTGCTTCAATCACCTTTTTTGACAATCATATACAAATCGGTTGGTCTTAATCCCTTTTGTTTCAGGGCTGTGGTGCTTCATCAAAATGGACGCATACTATATGAATGCAAAGTCTTAATCCCTTTTGTTTCAGGGCTGTGGTGCTTCCTCTTGGTCGTAAGGCAGGAGTTGTTAATATTTGGGTGTCTTAATCCCTTTTGTTTCAGGGCTGTGGTGCTTCCTATGCGTATTTGACTACACCAAAGAAACTGAAATGTCTTAATCCCTTTTGTTTCAGGGCTGTGGTGCTTCACAGTGCAAACAACGAAAAGGAAACATGATGAAAGTCTTAATCCCTTTTGTTTCAGGGCTGTGGTGCTTCTGGCTATCGGCAACGCTGTTGGGCAAGCCAACGCATGTCTTAATCCCTTTTGTTTCAGGGCTGTGGTGCTTCCAACGCTATCGGCAAGGCAAACGCATCAGCTCGGTCTTAATCCCTTTTGTTTCAGGGCTGTGGTGCTTCCTAGGTTGCAAGCGAGTGATTGCGAAACAAATGGTCTTAATCCCTTTTGTTTCAGGGCTGTGGTGCTTCCATATAGATTTATTGGTTATTGCTCTGTCTGGGGTAAGTCTTAATCCCTTTTGTTTCAGGGCTGTGGTGCTTCAATCCAGCCTAGACCAAAAGCGGACACGAATAAACGTCTTAATCCCTTTTGTTTCAGGGCTGTGGTGCTTCCTTATGCTATGCTTTTCTTGTCTGGTCAAGATGTGTCTTAATCCCTTTTGTTTCAGGGCTGTGGTGCTTCAAACAAGTCGCTTGGGCATCGACATATGATCAGGCAGTCTTAATCCCTTTTGTTTCAGGGCTGTGGTGCTTCAGAGTTAGCGTTCAAACTTTGATAAATTGGCACAAGTCTTAATCCCTTTTGTTTCAGGGCTGTGGTGCTTCCAGTTTTTGCCTTTTGTGAGGTTTGCGGGAACAGGTCTTAATCCCTTTTGTTTCAGGGCTGTGGTGCTTCTGTTGAGGCTTGGGAAATGGGCAACGTTCATAAGTCTTAATCCCTTTTGTTTCAGGGCTGTGGTGCTTC
>JAVHQJ010000235.1:0-75669 GCA_036171075.1 Sideroxydans sp.
TCAGGAATCAGGAATCAGGAATCAGGATTCAGGATTCAGGATTCAGGATTCAGGAATCAGGAATCAGGAATCAGGAATCAGGAATCAGGATTCAGGATTCAGGATTCAGGATTCAGGATTCAGGATTCAGTAAATGCAGCACCGTTGTTTTTACTGAATCCAGAATCCTGATTCCCGATTCACGTTAATTAGAGGAAACAATCATGAGTCTCAAGTGCGGTATCGTCGGTCTTCCTAACGTGGGCAAATCCACGTTGTTTAATGCGCTCACCAAAGCGGGCATCGCTGCGGAAAATTATCCCTTCTGCACCATCGAGCCGAACACGGGCATCGTCGAAGTGCCTGACCCGCGCATGGAAGAATTGGCGAAGATCGTCAAGCCACAACGCATGCAGCACGCCATCGTCGAATTCGTGGACATCGCGGGCTTGGTTGCCGGCGCATCCAAAGGCGAAGGCTTGGGCAACCAGTTTCTCGCCAACATCCGCGAGACTGATGCCATCGTCAACGTCGTTCGCTGTTTCGATGACGAAAACGTCGTGCACGTCGCAGGCAAAGTTGATCCGCTGTCCGACATCGAAGTCATCCTCACCGAGTTGGCGCTGGCCGACATGGCGGTGGTTGAACGCACCATTCAACGCGACGGTAAGAAAGCCAAATCTGGCGACAAGGAGGCGATCAAGTTGGTCGCTGTTTTGGAAAAACTGTTGCCGCATTTGAATGAAGGCAAACCCGCACGCACGTTTGGTTTGAGCGAAGATGAAAAGCAGCTCATTAAACCGTTGTGCCTGCTCACCATCAAATCCGCGATGTATGTTGGCAACGTGTTGGAAGATGGCTTTGAAAACAACCCGCACTTGGATTGCCTGCGCGAACACGCCGCGAAAGAAGGCGCCCCCGTGGTTGCCCTGTGCGCCAAGATTGAACAAGAACTGGCCGACCTGGACGATGCCGACAAGATGGAATTTCTCGCCGACCTTGGCCTCGATGAACCCGGATTGAACAAACTTATTCGCGTCGGTTACGATCTGCTCGGCCTGCAAACCTACTTCACCGCAGGCGTAAAAGAAGTGCGCGCATGGACGATCCATAAAGGTGACACTGCACCGCAAGCCGCAGGCGTCATCCACACCGACTTTGAAAAAGGTTTCATCCGCGCACAGACCATCGCCTTCGCAGACTTCATTGCCTGTGGCGGTGAAGCTGGCGCAAAAGAAAAAGGCAAAATGCGCGTCGAAGGTAAGGAATATGTCGTGCAAGATGGCGACGTGATGAATTTCTTGTTTAACGTGTAAATATCGCTTGTAGGTCGGACTTCAGCCCGACATGCCGATTTACTGGGACTGTCCAAAATTACGGGGAGCATCTCTCTCACGATGCTATCCGTTGTTCATACTTTTTGTTATTTAGCGCGTCGTGTTTTCAACATCGTATTGTGGGCGCTGTGCCCATCGTATTATCAAGAACAATACGCCCAACAGCAATGCGGCACCAACCCATAGTATGACTTCCTGTAAGGAAGGGGCGACCTCTAGCACAGGCAAGGTGATGACTTTGCGTAGCACCACCACCATTGAAACTTCAATGAAGGTATCCACTCCCAGCTTGCCGCCTTCGAGATAACGTATCTCCGCCACAATCAACGCAGACACCGTCCACAACAACATCAATGTCCCCAGCGAACGCAAAAAACCATGCACCAAATTATTTGCATTGATCGCCTGTTCCATATCAATGAAAAAAAGCCAGGTGAACATCAGCACCGACACCGCCAAAGCCAAGCCGATGATGATATGTGCAATCCCGTTTAACCACAGCATGGCCGAGATTGTCAGGCGGTTGATGACATGCAACTGACTGGGGAAATTGTCTTGGCTCATGCGATTCTCCACTTTGAAGCGGTAACAAAATTTGAGGTGGTTTAGATGGCTTTCAGTGCGGCGTTAAAAGTCGCACTTGGACGCATCGCATTTGATGTCTTGTTGAAGTCTGGTAAGTAGTAACCGCCCATCTCCACTGGCTTTCCTTGTGCGGTGATTAACTCTGCGTTGATCTTCGCTTCGTTCTCGGTCAGCACTTTCGCCAGCGGTGCGAAACGAGCCTGTACTTCTTTGTCTTTGTTCTGAGCGGCGAGTGCTTGTGCCCAATACATGGCGAGGTAGAAGTGGCTACCGCGATTGTCGATCTCGCCGACCTTGCGTGCGGGGGAGCGGTTGTTTTCCAATATCTTCGCGTTGGCTTGGTCCAGCGTATCTGCCAGCACCTGCGCCTTGGCGTTGTTGAACTTCTGTGCCAGGTGTTCCAGCGACACACCCAAGGCCAAGAACTCACCCAAGGAATCCCAACGTAGGTAATTTTCTTGTTGGAACTGTTGCACATGTTTGGGGGCAGAGCCGCCTGCGCCCGTTTCAAACATTCCGCCGCCGCTCATCAGCGGCACGATGGAGAGCATCTTGGCGCTGGTGTTGAGTTCGAGGATGGGGAACAGGTCGGTGAGGAAATCGCGCAACACGTTGCCGGTGACAGAGATGGTGTCTTTGCCTTGGCGGATACGCGCCAAAGCGTGGCGACAGGCAGCAGAAGGTTCCATGATCTGGATGTCCAAGCCTTTAGTGTCGTGATCTTTGAGGTACTTTTCGACCTTGGCGATGATCTGCGCATCATGCGCGCGATTCTTGTCGAGCCAGAAGACGGCGGGAGTGTTGGACAAGCGCGCACGGCTGACGGCAAGTTTCACCCAATCTTGGATCGGTGCATCTTTGGCTTGGCATGCGCGGAAGATGTCGCCTTGCTCGACGGGCTGTTGCAGCAATACCTTGCCTGCTGCGTCAACGATGCGCACGATGCCGTCACTCGCGATCTCGAAGGTCTTGTTGTGCGAGCCATACTCTTCCGCTTGTTGTGCCATCAAGCCGACGTTGGGCACGGAGCCCATGGTGGCAGGATCGAGTGCGCCATTCTTTTTGCAATCTTCGACAGCAGCCACATAGATGGTGGCATAGCTGCGGTCGGGAATCATGGCGAGGGTATCGTAGGCTTTGCCATCCGCGCCCCACATCTTGCCGCCATCGCGAATCATGGGGGGCATGGAAGCGTCGATGATGACATCGCTGGGTACATGCAGATTGGTGATGCCCTTGTCGGAATTCACCATCGCCAAGGGCGGTTGTTTTCTGAAGCATTCGGCAATGTCAGCTACAACCGCAGCGCGTTTGGGTTCGGGCAGGGCAAATACTTTGGCTTCCATGTCTGCGAAGCCGTTATTGACGTTGACGCCGATCTCCTTGAGCAACGCACCGTGCTTGTCGAACACATCCTTGAAGAATACCGATACGGCGTGCCCGAACATGATGGGGTCAGACACTTTCATCATGGTGGCCTTGAGGTGCAACGACAGCAGCACGTCTTCCTTCTTGGCGGCAGCGATCTGCTCGGCGTAGAACTGGCGCAGTGCGCGGCGGCTCATCACGGCCGCATCGACGATCTCGCCCGCTTTGAGAGTGAGATCACCTTTGAGGACGGTGACCTTGCCGTCTTGGGCGACGAACTCGATGCGGGTATTGACTGCGTCAGGTACGGTGACGGATTTTTCAGTGCCGTAAAAATCGCCGCTACTCATGTGCGTAACGTGGGTCTTGGATGTCTTCTCCCATTTACCCATGCGGTGCGGATGTTTTTGTGCGAACTGCTTCACCGACGCGGCAGCGCGGCGGTCAGAGTTGCCTTCGCGCAGCACGGGGTTCACGGCACTGCCCAGCACCTTACCGTAACGCGTTTTGATTTCTTTTTCTGCGTCGGTCTTGGCATCGTCGGGGTAGTCGGGCACTTTGTATTCCTTGCCTTGCAATTCCTTGATAGCGGTCTTCAACTGCGGCAGTGAGGCGCTCACATTGGGGAGTTTGATGATGTTGGCTTCTGGTTTTAGCGTCAGCGCACCGAGTTCGGAAAGGGTGTCTGGCACGCGTTGTGCGGCAGTCAGTTGTTCTGGAAAATTGGCAAGAATGCGTGACGCGAGTGAAATATCGCTAGTCTCCACTGTCACCCCAGCGGCATGGGTGAATGCTTGCACAATTGGGAGTAGCGAGTAGGTTGCGAGTCTGGGTGCTTCATCGGTCAGGGTGTAGATGATTTTTGGGTTCGTCATGGTTTTCTCATTTAGTGGATATTCAGCACGATATACTTCGCAGCCATTTGAAATTCAAACAACGAAATAGCGGTAAATGAAATGAGTCGCGTCCTGCTGTTCAACAAACCTTACGGCGTGGTCTGCCAATTCAGTCGTGACGGATTGCATCCGACGCTGGCGGATTATATTCCTGTTGCCAACGTTTATGCCGCAGGTCGCTTGGATACTGATAGTGAAGGATTGTTGCTGCTCACCGATGATGGCAAGTTGCAACATCGCATCACCGATCCCCTGCACAAACTGCCCAAGACCTACTGGGTGCAGGTGGAGGGCATTCCTGATGAGGTGGCTCTACAGAAACTGCGGCGTGGCTTGCAACTCAAGGATGGTCCGACCTTGTCCGCCGAGGCAGAGGCGATTGCGGAACCCACTAGATTATGGCCGCGCGATCCGCCGGTGCGTTTCCGCAAAGAGATACCGACGTGCTGGATATCGCTCACTATCCGCGAAGGACGCAATCGACAGGTACGTCGCATGACGGCGGCAGTCGGGTTTCCGACTTTGCGCCTGATTCGATATTGTATCGGTGAGTGGTCACTGGATGGTTTGCCCAGTGGGCGGTGGATAGCTATCGAGTTGTGACGTGCATATCACAGATTTAGCTTGTGTCGAGTAATGGTTGGTTGCTGATCAAATTTGGTTAGCAAGAGAGGACGTAATAGCCGATTGAAAATTGACGTAATGTAACGATTTCAAATCGGCTTTCCCTGTTTAGAATAGTATTCTAATGTAGGTTTTTGCTAAATGGCTTAAATGGCTAATCCAAGTTGGCGTACTACCCCGTATTTAAGTGACTGTCCTTGAGTAATGCCCAGCGCGTCCCGTTCAGTTCGGCCTCACTATAAAAGCAAAGAGCAATCACCTCGCATTGGCTGTTCGGAATGAAGCATTACCCACTTGGGGACGCCTCTATAAATCCAAAATTCCTTCGTTCAGGCTCATGTCTGGATTGGAAAATACTCTGACCTTCGGTCAGGCCGGAATCCAGTACATTTATTAAAAGTGCTTTTGTATCAGTGCGCTGCACTGTCTATTTTATTGACTGGATAGTAGCTTTTGCTGGTATGACGAATTTATAAAGATGCACTTGGGGTTTGAAAGAGGCATAAAGGAGAAATAAAAATGAATGTTTTGGTAACAGGCGGGGCGGGCTTTATCGGTTCTCATAGTGTGGAGGCATTGCTGGCTCACGGGGTGCAAGTCCGCGTGCTGGACAATTTCACTTCCGGGAAGCGCGCCAATCTTGCGGCGCATCCCCATCTGCAGATCGTGGAGGGCGACATCCGCGATGCGGAGGTGGTTGATCGGGCGATGGTCGGCATCACTCATGTGCTGCATCTGGCGGCGCAAGTGTCGGTGCCCGCTTCGGTGGCCGATCCGGTCGGTTCCAGCCAGCACAATCTGCGCGGTTTTTTGAACGTGCTCGATGCCGCGCGCCGCGCCGGTGTGAAACGCTTTGTTTATGCCTCCAGCGCTGCGGTCTACGGCGCGCCGGAAAAGTTGCCGCTGGATGAAACCTCGCCGGTCGCGCCGCTATCGCCGTACGGTCTGGAAAAATCCATCAACGATCAATATGCGGCGCTATACCGCCAGCTGTACCAACTGTCCTCATTGGGGCTGCGCTACTTCAACGTTTATGGCCCGCGCCAGGATCCGGCATCGCCCTATGCGGGGGTGATCAGCCGGTTTGCCTCGGCAATGACGAATGGGGACACTTTGCGCGTGTTTGGCGACGGCGGACAGACGCGCGATTTCATCTTCGTGAAGGATGTGGCGCAACTCAACATGCGCGCGCTAAAGAGCGATGCTGACGGCGTGTGCAATGTCGCGACTGGCTATAGCGTGACGCTGCTGGAGCTAATCGATACGCTGGCGCAATGCGCGGTCTGCACGCCGCAGATCCGCCACGAAGCGACTGCGACCGGAGATATTCGCCATTCCAGCGCGACCCCGCGCAAGATGTTCGAGCAACTCAACCCGCCCCCCATGACGAAACTGGCCGACGGCCTGAAACAACTCCTAGAAGCATCGGCGTGAACGATTCGATTTCAAAATTCTCGTGCGGTAGATGGATCGTTTTTCAAGTGCTGATGCTGATGTCGGCGCTGGTGTTCGCCGCGCAGCCAAACATCGCCATGTTCTACGGGGCCAATCCGCCTTGGGACGAATTGCATGCTTTCGACGCGGTCGTGGTAGAGCCGCTGCACGTTCCCGATCCCAAGTTGCATGCCGATGACCGGACAGCGCTCTTCGCCTATGTGTCCGTGGGCGAGGTTTCGCCCGAGCACAGTTATCTGAAAGCGATTCCCGACGCCTGGAAACTGGGGCAGAACAACGACTGGGGCAGCATCGTGCTCGACCAGTCGCAAGCGGCGTGGCCGGCATTCTTCGTGGAGCGCATCATCAAGCCGTTGTGGGAGGCAGGCTATCGTGGATTCTTCTTAGATACGCTAGATTCCTACCAGCTCTACACCAAGACAGCTGCCGAAAAAGCCCAGCAGGAAGCGGGACTGGTCACGGTGATTCTCGAGTTGAAGAAGCGCTATCCGCAAGCAAAGCTGATCTTCAATCGTGGCTTCGAGATTCTGCCGCACGTGCATCAGGAGGTCTATGCTGTGGCGGCAGAATCGCTGTTTCAGCGCTGGGATGCTGCGCAGCAAAAGTATGTCGCGGTGCCGCTAAATGACCGCGAATGGTTGCTGGGTCAATTGAGCCGCATCCATCATGAATACCAGCTGCCAGTGGTATCTATCGACTACGTGCCACCTGACCAACGCGACCTAGCCCGTGCGACGGCGGCTAAAATTCATGATCTTGGATTCATTCCGTGGGTAACCAATCCTAGTCTGGACATGCTGGGTGTGGGCGAGATCGAAGTGATGCCGCGCAAAGTGCTGATGATTCACAACACCGCGAATACCGAATACGATCTGATAAACACCAGCGTGCAGCAATACGCCGCCATGCCGCTTAACTATCTGGGATACAGCGCGGAGTACCTAGACGCGCGCCGCGCCCTGCCTGCAGAACCGCTGACCGGTCGCTATGCGGGGATCGTCGTCTGGTTGGATCAGGCTGCAGGTCGAGAAGGAGCGGCTTTGAGTAAGTGGTTGTTGGAGCAAAAGAAGGCTGGGGTGCCGATAGCCATTCTGGGGAATGTAGGCTTCTTGTACGGGAGTGAAAGTGCAATTGAATTCGGTTTAAAGTATTCGAGATCGACTAATCAACGTATGAAGCTGCATGTAGAGCAACGCAATGAGCTGGTTGGATTCGAGGCGAAACCGACACTTGACCGCGCTACTTTTTTTCCACTCCAAGCGTTAAAAGCGAACGTCTTGCTGACCTTGGCTGATGAGTTTAACGAACGACAAGACGCGATTGCGCTGACCGCTTGGGGCGGGTATGCAATGAACCCACATGTACTGGTCGAGTTGCCAACGGTATTAAGCGATGGAAAGCCCCAAGATGCTTCCAGAAACATGCGATGGGTGGTCAATCCGATTGAGTTTTTGCGGCGTGCGCTAAAGTTGCCAGACATGCCGGTGCCGGATGTGAGCACGGAAAGCGGTCGGCGCCTGTTGATGGTGCACATGGATGGTGACGGATTCGCCAGCAAGGGAGAATTCCTTGGCGCACCCTACGGTGCGGAAGTATTGCTTCAGCAGATACTGAAGCAATACTACCTGCCGATGACGATGTCTGTCATCCAAGGCGAGATCGCCCCCAACGGTCTTTATCCGGCGCAGTCCGCTGTACTGGAGGGCATCGCGCGAGAGATATTCAAGCTACCGCAGGTTGAGATCGCCAGCCATTCTTTTTCGCATCCGTTCCAGTGGAGAAAAGCTGTCGCGAATCCTGAAGAAACGGGATATCGCCTCAAGTTGAAAAATTACGAATTCGATTTGCAGCAAGAAATCAGCGGGTCGATCTCCTACATCGAAAACAGATTGGCGCCTCCCGGAAAAAAAGTAAAAGTGTTCTTGTGGACTGGCGACTGTAATGTCGGCAGCGATGCGCTTGCGATTGCGGCGCAGGACGGTGTCGCGAGCATGAATGGCGGTGACACCACCATCACGCGCAGCTTCCCAACGCTGACGCTGGTTGCCCCGCTGGGCGTGACAAAGGGCGGGCAATTTCAAGTCTATGCGCCCAACCAGAACGAGAATGTCTACACCAATAATTGGCAAGGCCCTTTCTACGGTTACGAACGCGCCATCGAAACGTTCGAGATGACCGATGCCCCTTATCGACTGAAGCCAGTCGATATTTATTTCCATACCTATTCTGCCACCAAACCGGCCTCCCTCAAGGCACTGGACCGCGTGTTCAGGTGGGCGCTGACGCAGCCGCTCACGCCGGTGCATATCTCCGAGTACGTGCGCCAAGTGCGGGACTTCAATCAAATGGTGGTGGCGCGCACGCGCGACGGCTGGCTGGTGCGCGGCGCTGACAATTTGCGCGAATTACGTGCACCGCTGTCACTTGGCCGGCCGATGATTGTATCTGGCGTGGTTGGATATATTGAACTCAAAAACCAGCAATATGTGCACCTTGGCGACAGTGAAGCCATCATCCGCTTCCAGCCCACCACGACTACCGCACCCTATTTGGTTTCCGCCAATGCGCGGATCGTGCATGCCGTCTCTGGGCAGAATGCAGACGGTCACACATTCGATCTAGCCTTGAGTGGACACGTGCCGCTGCAATTCGATTTATCCCTAGGCAACCGTTGCAGCGTATTCGCCGAAGGGCGGACGATGCGGCCTGCCTCAACACGTAACGGCATCAGTCATTTCTCCACGCCCAACCATGTCATCGACGAGCTACGGATTTACTGCCCGCGCTAATCAGACGCACCTGCGGCCGAAACTGATGTCCGTGTGGACAACGGCTGGGTTCGCTCTGATGGTGATGATCCCGCTGGTGATGATCTTTCCCAAACAGGCTCTGCTGCAGCAGGTGTCGCAGCAAAAGCTGGGCGACCCGCTCACCGTGAACTATCTGAGCAACCTGCTGAGGGCCGATCCGGCCAGTCTGGAGCTGCGCTTGCTGCTGGTCGAGCACCGGATGTTCCTGCACGAATATGACGGCATGCAAGCATTGCTCGATCCAGTGATTCAAAGCAAATCCGCCGCTTGGCAGGCAAAGGGGATGCTGGCCGAATATAAGTTTCTGACCAGCCGCTTCTTGATGAGTGCATCCGCTTCCCCGCAACGTGCGGAGCTGCGCCGCCGCCGTAGCGATGTGCTGTTGCAGTTGCATCGTTTGCAGTGGCCGTTGCCGACTCTGGTCTATCTGGCTGGACAGGCGGAGCAATTGGGTGAGCATGGCATTACTACCCTGTTGTATCAGCGCATAGTCGATTCTTCCGCACGCATGTCTGCGGACGGTTTTTCCGCCATGGCGTACCAGATGCTGGGTGAAGGCAATTATGAATTGTCGGCCCATCTGTATTTCATCGCGCGTCACAAGGCCAGCACACTCGCCAAGCAGCGCAAATATTTTTTGGCCGGGGTGAATGCGCTGATCTCGGGCAATTTGCTGGTCAAGGCGATGCAGAGCATCGACCGTCATGTGGGTGCGCTGGAAAGCGATTCCGAAACGCTGTATGCCTTGATCAAGGCCGCGCGCGCGGCAAACGATCAGCCGCGTGCCGTTCGCTATGCAAAACATTTATTGAATATCGCATGGCTGAGCTTGCCGGTCGTGGCCTGGTTGCAGCAGGTGGATATGGGCTGGCTCGGCATTGCCAACGCGGATGCGGCTGACGAAATGCCGCAGGCCAAGTCGTCCAAAATTCGTCGCTACGTCAAGAAAGAGTATGAGCTTGCCTACCAGGTGTTCATTGAAAACCGAAATCTGGAGGAGGCTTACCGCGTCGCCGCCGCCGCCGTGCGCCAGTCGCCGGCCGAAGCGGTTTGGCATCATCGCTTGGCGCAGGTCGCCGAATGGACCGGACGCGTTGAAGAGGCTTTGCGCGAATGGCGCTGGACGTTACGCGATCACGAAACCTTGGAAGCGCTGGCTGGCATACTGCGACTGGCACCGTCCCTAAACGAATACGATTTGCTGCTTAATGCATGGAAGCGGGTTGCGACCATGCAGGAAATGGATGCTGCACAATGGGAAAACATGGCCGTCTTGTTCGAGTTGACCGGACGTCAGCGTGAAGGGATACGTTTTTTCCGGCAGCGTTATGCTAACGACCATGAGCAATTACAACTGGAGATAGCAGCACGCCTAGCCGAGCGAGGCGGAGACGATGTTCTGGCGATTGCGCTGTATGAAGATTTGCTGGAGCGGCATGGAAGCCATAGTGAATGGCATATGAAACTCGCCAATCTGTATTTGCGCAAAGGACAATATCGCAAAGCGTATGACTTATTGCAGGCTAACCGCAAGAGCGTGAAGGAAGATGACATCGACTACTGGAAGTTGCTGGCCATCCTAGCTTGGCAGTTGCAGCAGGATGCTGACGCCAAAAAGAGTTTTCAGCGTCTAGCCAAAGAGGGCAACCTAGCGCGCGAGGATTTCAGTCGGTTGATCTATTTGTTGGGCGATTCACGGCCCGCAGAAAAAGCGGCGCTCGCCGAATTGTCCTATCGCCGTTACGGCGAGCGCGACATGCTGCTGCTGGCACTTGACTTGAATGCGGCGCAGGGCGATATGCCAGCGCAAAAACGGCTGTTCAAACTGGCTGCCATGGATCGCCGTGTGGATTTGTCTAACAATGCGCGTTTCTATCAATTGCGTGCGCAATACCAGCTGGCACAAGGCGAGTTTGCGGCGGCACGCAAGGATTTCCATCAGGCAGTCAGCATCGCGCCTTATGTGTCCGCCGACGTGGAAAACCGCCTCTGGTTCCTGATCAATAGTCACGACCTTGCTGGTTTGCGCGTCATGCTGGCGCAAGTAATGGCTCATGGAGATCAAAATAATCCAGCCTACTGGGGTGTTCTGGCAGCTTCCTATCAGTCGCTGGACCAATCGGTGCGCGCGGTCGCTTATTACACCCGCCAGTTCAGGCAGGGCGGACAGGATTTTCTGTGGCTGATGGGCTACGCCGATGCGCTGGAACAGGTGCGGCAGGCGGGTATGGCGGCCCGCGTGCGGCGCCACGCATGGTTGCAGGTGCGCGAACGCGTTTCTGGCAAGGCCTCGGGGGTGTTGTATTCGCCAGAGATGCTGGCTGCTGCGCAGTTGGCCATGCAAAACGATCCCGGCGATTCCGCTTTTGCGCTGGTGCGTGAGGTGCTGCGTCAAGATAGGTTGCTCAAACAAGATGAAGTGCAGCGGCGCAAGATCGACGGCATGTCTTTGGCGATGAGTCTCTCGCTCAACGCGTACGACGATGAGGCTGAACGCCGAGTGAGCGAGCTGGTATTGGGATGGACGGTTTCCCAAGAGCAATCCACCAATGCCAAGGCTTGGTTGTGGCGTCGCTATGCGCGATCGCTGAACCGTCCGTTGTGGGCGGAAGCCTCTATGGCTACGGCAGAGCAAGATACGGAACAGCTCGCGGCATTGCTGGATGAGCAGGGGGAGGGGCTGGCCCTGCTGACGCGTCACGATGCGGCGAATGCGGTAGGTCGGTTCGGCGAGGCGCAATCCATCATTTACTGGGGGCTGTCTGACAATCCAGAGAGCGACGATATCCATCAGCGTTTTTCCGAAGACATGCTGGCTGCCGCAAGTGAACTCGATGTCGGATGGCGCACTGAACAGGTCGGCGGTTTGCATCGCATGGTCCGTCAAGTGAGTGTCGAGATGCCGCTTGTGCGCGCGGTGCGCATGGGGGCCGAATACCGCAAGGCACAACAAAGAAACGAAGAGCCGTCGGCCTTCGGCACTGTGCCGCCGGCGGAGCGCGTGACGGGGCTGTGGCTCAAATACCGGTGGAACACTGGCGAAACCGAGTTCGCGTTGCGGCGCAGGAACGAATACGCCGCCACGACGGAGGCGCATCTGATCCACGCAATGAAAATTGCGCCGCGAATGAACCTGCAACTGGGGGTCGAATTTAATACCGCCGCCACCGAATCCAACGTGTTGCAACTGTTCGGCATGCGTAACCAGTTTGCTGCCAGCGTGCACTACACCTTTAGCAAGCGCGAATATCTGCAAGTGGAATCGGCATGGGCAAACTACCGCACGCAGGACGGTGCGGGTATGGGCAGCGGCAAGCGGCTGTCCTGGGAACTTGGCTATCGGGCGCGTAGCGCCTATCCAGATTTGACTGTGCGCGTGAACGGCACCCACACCCGCTTCGCGCAAAGTGCGATCCCAGCATTGGCACTGCCCGGTGATGCGAACGTGTATGGGGTGTGCGGCGGCTTCGGCGACGGCGTGCGTGACGCCTACACGCGGGCTTGGCGGCCTTATGCGGGTACCTGCTTCACCCGCAATGCCGTAACTGGGCAAGGCTATAATGCGACGCTTGGTTTGGCGGGTTCAGTCATCGGTCTCGATCAACTTTCTTTCACATTGCGGCAGGAGCGTGGCGGTGCAAATCTTATCAACGGTTTGAGCCACGAATTCGCGTTGAACTATCGTCGGTATTTTGATTGAACGATGATTTCTATTTACAACTTTGACCAGAGGAAAAAATGAAAATCTGCAAATTAGGCATCCTGCTTGCACTGTCCATGCTCACTTCGTGCGCTGTGTTGGATCAATCAACTGCCACGACACCATTGGCGCGCAATGCAAAATGGGGATTGCTACCGATCGTCAACCACACCGAAGTACCGCAGGCGGGATTGCGCGCGGAAGCGATTACCGAAGTGTTGTTGCGCACGGATGGCGTCAGCAACCTGCAACGTTATCCGGCGCTGCTTAACCAGGACAGCTTGTTTGAACCGGCGGAACGCAAAGTGGTGGAAGATGCACTGGTTTGGGCGCGCGGTCAGGGTGTACGCTATGCGGTGACGGGTGCCGTGGAAGAGTGGCATTACAAAGTCGGCATTGACGGAGAGCCCGCAGTCGGCATGACCATGCAGATCATTGATCTCAAGGATGGCGCTCCCGTGGTGTGGAGCTCGGCGGCCAGTCAAAGTGGATGGAGTCGCGAAGCGTTGAGCGCGGTCGCGCAGAAGCTGATCAAGAGCATGTTGTCCGAAGTGCCGCTAGAGTAATCATCCGTGAGACATAGCCGCGACAACTTGATCGAACGCTTCCGTCAGGTGGCGGCACCATTGCGCCAGCATCGTTGGGTGTGGCTGGAAACCGTGGCCATTACCTTTGGTGCGGTCGGGGTCGGCATCTTCTTTCAACATAACAATCCGTTCCAGGTCGGCGGCGAGTTTCCGTGGATATGGTTGGCACCAGTATTGGTTGCATTGCGCTACGGCGTGGCACCGGGCTTTGTTTCGTCACTGCTGTTGATTGCCCTATGGCAATGGATGGATTACCTGTTGGAGACGCATGAGCTATTCCCTGAGCAGTTCTTTTTGGGCGGCCTGATCCTCGTGCTGGTGTGCGGCGAATTCAGCGCCGCTTGGAGCACGCGTTTGCGCCGCGCGGAAGAGACGAATCAGTATCTGGACGAGCGTTTGAGCCGCATCACTTTACGCCATCTGTTGCTGCGTCTTTCGCACGACCGCATGGAACAGGAGATTCTCACCAAGCCGATTACGCTACGCGATGCCTTGGCCGGCCTGCGTCAATTGACGGTCGAGCAAGGCGACACCCGCCTACCTGCGGCAGTGCCGTTGTTGCAGTTGTTGACGCAATACTGCCAACTGGAATCGGCGGCGATCTTTGTGCCTATGGATGATGGCGGCTATACGCGCGTCAGCGCGGTGGGTGAACCCCCTGACTTGTTGGCTGCTGATCCCCTGCTGCGCTATGCACTGGAACAGAAAACCTTGTCTCACCTGCAGATTGAGAGCGTGGCGGAAGGCGCATTGGCGTCCCCCTATCTGGTGGTGGCGCCTATCCTGACCGGCGAAAAGACCATGCTGGGAGTGCTTGCCATCGAACGTATGCCGTTTTTGGCGCTGAACGCGGAAAATCTGCAGATGCTGTCGGTGATGCTGGGTTACTACGCGGATTGCGTGAATGATGCCGAGAGTACACGTCAGTTCAAGACGGTACTGCCCGACGCGCCCGCCGATTTTGCGGCGGAGTTTTCCCGTCTGCTGCACATGCAACGCGCCTTCGGCATCAATAGTTACATCGTCGCGCTGCCTTTCGACAATGATGAGCACGGCCGACAGGCGGTCGCCAACTTGACCCGCACCCAGCGCGGGCTGGATGTCGTCTGGCAAGTCAATATTGGAGACCGTATTTGGACGGTGACCTTGATGCCGCTGGCGAACCAAGCGGCGGCGGAGGGCTATTTACTGCGTATCGAGAGTGTGCTGCAGGACTTCATCCAGATCGGACTGGAGGTATGGCGGCTGACGCCGATTCGCATCGGGCTGGAAGAAGAAGATCCGCTGGCGTCCTTGAAAAAAATTCTGATGGCAAAGGCATGATCAAAGCTCTGTTAGTGACGCTGGTGCTGATATTCGCGCTGGTACTAGAAATATCCGCCTTAACCTTGCTGTGGCTGGGCAGCACCCAAGATCAAGTGCTGCTCGACTTCCTAATGCAGCACGCGGCGGCCAGTGTGTTGTTGGTCGGCGGCGGCTGGTATTTCATGCCAAAAAAATTCCGCCATCCCCGTTGGCCGATGTTGTTGCTGCTGTTCAACGTTGTTTTCTTCATGCCGGTGCTTGGCGGGATCGGCATTTTTGTGGCAGGGTGGATCGCCGGCTATCGCCGCCGCGATAAGATATTGCACCCGTTCAGCAAGTTGGTTCTGCCTGAGTTTGTCCTGTCGTTGCGCGAGCCGGAGATGAAATTCAGTCAGGGCGAGATCAAATCCCGTTTGGCGCACGCGTCCATTCCGACCGCGCGGCGCTTGCAATCGCTGCTTGCCTTGCAGGGTATTCCGGCGCGCGTTTCCAGCCCCTTGCTGCAGGGCATGCTGGGTGATTCGGCGGACGATATCCGGCTGGTTGCCTACGGTCTGCTTGACAGTCGCGAAAAGAAGATCACCGCGCAGATACATCGTGAGCTGATCAATCTGAAGGGCGCGGCGGGCAAGGAGATGCAGTTGATCGCTGACAAGCAGCTGGCCGAACTGTATTGGGAGCTAGTCTATGCCGGATTGGCGCAGGGCGATTTGCGCATCCACTCACTGAATCAGGCCATGACTTACGCGGATGCCGCGCTGCAGATCGCGGAGCGCGATACGGGCATGCTGTTTCTCAAGGGGCGCATTCTGCACCAATTGAAAAAACACGAAGCGGCGCATCAGATGCTGCGCTTGGCGATGGAATATGGATTGCCTGAATTCCGCGCCTTGCCCTATATTGTCGAGATCGCATTCGACCAGGGCGATTACGCCGCCGTGCAGCGCAAACTGGCACGCCTCTCCACCTCACAGATCACGCCGATGATGAAGAATTCGATCAACTTCTGGGTGCCCAAGCCAGAAGAATCATTACCGACCCTATCGAAAGAATACGCAATATGAATTTTCCCCGCGCCGAAAGCGCTGACATCGGCCTGCTGCTGGAAGGTACTTTTCCCTACGTTTCGGGCGGTGTGTCGAGCTGGGTCAACCAGATCATCCGCGGTTTTCCGCATTACAAGTTTGCGCTGGTATTCATCGGCAGCCAGCCAGAGGATTACGGCGACATCAAATATGCGCTGCCGGACAACGTCGTGCATCTGGAAGTTCATTACCTGAACAACAAACAGGAAATGCCGCCGGTGCGGCCACGCAAAGGCGATACCAAGGTTTTTGCCGATGTTCGTCATATGCATGAATGCTTCCGTTTTCCCGCCACGCACAAGGATGGTCTGGAGACTTTCCGCAAACTCATTCCCGAGATGCACGAAGGCGGCGGGGCAGGGTTGGATACTTTTTTGTACAGCGAGGAATCCTGGGCATTTGTCAAAGAAAAATACCAGCAGCATTGCAGCGACCCGTCCTTCGTCGATTACTTCTGGACCGTGCGTTCCATGCACACGCCAGTATGGATGCTGGCCGAGATCGCGCGCAACTTTATCCCGGTGCGCGCCTTCCACACCGTATCCACGGGTTACGCCGGTCTGCTTGGCGCGTTGTTGAAAGAGCGCACCGGCTGTCCGCTGATCTTGTCCGAACATGGCATCTACACCAAGGAACGCAAGATTGATCTGTTCCAGGCGCAGTGGGTGCGCGACAACCGCAACGTGTTCCAGCGCGACCCGACCGAGATCAGCTATTTCCGCCAGTTGTGGATACGCTTCTTCCAAGCGCTGGGCACGCGCTGCTACGACAGTTCCGACCATATCGTGGCGCTGTTCGAGGCCAACCGCCTGCGGCAGGTAGAGGATGGCGCACCCGCCGAGCGTACCTGCAACATCCCCAACGGCGTCAACGTGCCGCGCTTCGCTGCCTTGCGCGCGCTGCGTCCTGCTTCGCCACCACCCGTGCTGTGCCTGATCGGGCGCGTGGTGCCGATTAAGGACATCAAGACCTACATCCGCGCCATGCGCACGATTGTTAACCGCATGCCGCAAGCCGAGGGCTGGATTGCTGGGCCGGAAGACGAGGATCCCGATTACGTCGCCGAATGTCGCGATCTGGTCGATGGTCTGGGGCTGAACGACAACGTAAAATTCCTTGGCTTTCAGCAGATGACGGAGTTGCTGCCCAAGGTTGGGCTGGGCGTATTGAGTTCGATCAGTGAGGGGCTGCCGCTGGTGATACTGGAAGGATTCGCCGCTGGCGTGCCCGCCGTTAGTACCGACGTCGGTTCCTGCCGCCAGTTGATTTACGGGCTGGACGAGGCAGATCGGGCGCTAGGTGCGGCTGGTTGCATCGTCGGTATCGCCGATCCGCAGGCGCTGGCGGAAGCTGCGCTGGAACTGCTGGGCGACGAGGCTGCCTGGCGTGCGGCGAGCGAAGCAGGTATCAAACGGGTCGAGACCTATTACACGCAGGAACGTATGTTCGACAGCTATCGCGCGATCTATGAAGAGGCTTTGTCATGGCAGGCATAGGTTTCGAGCTGCGCAAACTGCTGGAGAAGGAGAGCTATTTCGGTCTATTTCAGGCGTATGCCTACGCGGGCATCATCAGCTCGGGGCCGTGGGTGCTGTCCATCATTGGTATTCTGTTCATCGGTTTCCTCAGTCTGGGCGTGGTTTATCCGCAGTTGGCGATCGTGCAGTTCCAGGTGTCGGTCACCTACCTCATCATGAGTTCGCTCATCCTCACTGGCTTTATTCAGCTCGGCTTCACACGTTTCATCGCAGACAGCTTGTTCAGCATAAAGGAAAAGATCGTGTTGCCGAATTTCGCTAGTGTAATGCTGCTGGTGACCGGCATCAGCGGGCTGGTCGGGATGTCGGCGATCTATCTGTTCTTTCAAGGCACGAGCGTGACGTACCGCATGCTGATGCTGTCTGGCTTCGTCATTCTGAGCGCGATCTGGGTGGCGACGATTTTTCTGTCCGGCATGAAGCAATACAAAGAGATTGTGCTCATGTTTGCACTCGGTTACACGGTCACTGTGCTTGGCGCCTTACTGCTGCGCACGGAAGGTATGGAAGGCTTACTGCTCGGGTTCGTGATCGGGCATCTGGTGTTGCTGTTGGGGATGGTGGCGCTGATCCTGCGCGTTTTTCCGTTGCTCGACCAGACATTTGCTTTCGACTTCCTGCGCCCCGGGGCGATGTATAGCAGCCTGATCTGGTCGGGGTTTCTGTACAACTTCGCCGTGTGGGCCGACAAATTGATCTTCTGGTTCTATCCAGATACCAGTCAGGCCATCATCGGCCCGTTGCGCGCATCCTTGATTTATGATTTTCCGATTTTTCTCGCCTATCTGGCGATCATCCCGGGCATGGCGGTGTTTCTAGTGCGTATCGAGACCGACTTCGTCGAGTATTACGACAAGTTCTACGAAGCTGTGCGTGAAGGTGGTTCGCTCGACCACATCATGAACATGCGCGACAACATACTGTTCACCGTGCGCCAGGGGCTGTTCGAGATATTCAAAATCCAGGCCATCGCGGTGCTGCTGGTGTTCGTGCTGGGCGAGAAGTTGCTCACCTGGCTCGGTATTTCCACACTGTATCTGCCGCTGCTGTACGTGGACGTGGTGGCGGCGGGTTTGCAGGTAGTGCTGCTCGGCGTGCTGAATATCTTCTTCTACCTCGACAAGCGTCACATCGTGGTGTTCCTGTGCACGATATTACTCGTTTCGAATGTTGCGCTGACCTCTCTTAGTCTCTATCTGGGTGCGAGCTTTTACGGCTACGGCTTTGCCCTGTCCTTGCTGATCACCGTACTGGCTGGGATGCAAATGTTGTCGCGCAAGCTTGATTTGTTGGAGTACGAAACCTTTATGTTGCAATGACTGGGAGACGCAAGCCAGCGTCCCCAATAAATCAGAAGAAAACTCGCGTTTTCCAGTATGGAGGGGCAGGGTATAATGCGCGCCTTTCCGAATCTTTGACCCCCTAATGCCTATTTACGAATACAAATGTAGTAGTTGTGGCTCACAGAAAGACGTGATGCAGAAGTACAGCGATGCGCCGCTCACGGTGTGTCCAGAGTGTGGCAAAGAGACCTTTGCCAAGCAACTTAGCGCACCTGGGTTTCAATTCAAAAGTGCATCGAATAGTTGCGATACGGGCGCATGTTCGACATGTCCGATGGCGGGAATGCACTGATGAAAAAATATCTCCTGACTGGACTGTTGGTACTGGTTCCGCTGGTCATTACCGTGTGGGTGTTGAGCTTCATTATTGGCATCCTCGATCAATCGCTGCTGCTGCTGCCTGATGCTTGGCATCCAGACAATCTATTAGGTATCCATATCCCCGGCTTGGGTGTCATCCTCACGGTCGTGGTGGTGCTGACCACAGGTTTGCTGGTGCGCAATGTGTTTGGTCAACGCTTGTTGTCTTGGTGGGAACAGGTGTTGCGTCGCATCCCTTTTGTGAATGCCATCTACAACAGCGTCAAGCAGGTCAGCGACACCTTACTTTCCGAAAGCGGCAATGCGTTCGGTAAAGTCTTGCTAGTGCGTTACCCCCATGCCGAGTCTTGGTCGTTGGCATTTCAAACCAGCGTACCTGCGGAAGTGACGCGTAAGTTGGCGGGAGATGAGTACGTCGGCGTATTTGTGCCGACCACGCCTAGCCCTGTGAACGGCTTTTATTTCTACGTGAAAAAGTCAGAGACTATTGAACTCGACATCAGCGTGGATGCAGCTTTCAAAGCCATCATCTCGATGGGCGTAGTGACCACACCAGAAGCCCTCACCAAGATCAATCAACCCATTTAAGTTTTTATTTTTTTGTAATCCTTACCTGTAACTCAAATTATGCGAACTCATTACTGCGGACAACTTAACGTTAATCATCTAGGCAACACCGTCACTCTGTGCGGTTGGGCACATCGTCGTCGTGACCACGGCGGGATCATTTTTATTGACCTGCGCGATCGCGAAGGGTTGGCGCAAATCGTGTGCGACCCTGATCGCCCTGATATGTTTGCGATTGCCGAATCGGTACGTAACGAATTTGTATTAAAAATTACAGGCCGTGTTCGTCGCCGTCCTGAAGGCACCGAGAACAAAAACATGCCTAGTGGCGAGATTGAACTGCTGTGCCACGAGATCGAAGTGTTGAACGTTGCGATCACCCCCCCGTTCCAATTGGATGATGAGAATCTGTCCGAGAACGTGCGCCTGACCCATCGCGTGATTGACCTGCGTCGTCCGCAAATGCAAAACAACATGATGCTGCGCTACAAGACCGCGCGTGCATTCCGCCGCTTCTTGGACGACAAAGGCTTTATCGACATCGAGACACCGATGCTCACCAAGTCCACCCCCGAAGGTGCACGTGACTATCTCGTGCCGTCGCGCGTGCACGCAGGTGATTTCTTTGCCTTGCCGCAATCGCCACAGTTGTTCAAACAGATGTTGATGGTGGCGGGTTTCGATCGCTACTATCAGATCACCAAGTGCTTCCGCGACGAAGACTTGCGTGCAGATCGCCAACCTGAATTCACCCAAGTCGATGTGGAAACTTCTTTCATGTCTGAAGAGCAGATCATGGAGATGATGGAAGAGATGATTCGCGTGGTGTTTAAGGAGGCGCTGAATGTCGCCTTGCCGAATCCCTTCCCCCGTATGCCTTATGCGGAAGCAATGAATCGCTTCGGCTCGGACAAGCCTGATTTGCGCGTGACGCTCGAAATCATCGACGTGACGGATGCCATGAAAGAGGTGGCATTCAAGGTGTTCGCAGGGGTGGCCAACTCGGACAATGGTCGAGTCGCGGCATTGCGCGTACCGAATGGCGGCGCGATTTCGCGCAGCGAGATTGATGAATACACCAAGTTCGTCAGCATCTACGGTGCGAAGGGTTTGGCTTACATCAAGGTCAACGACATCACGCAATTGAACGACACTGGCTTGCAATCGCCCATCGTCAAGAACCTGAGCGAGGCAGCGTTAAGAACCGTCATCGAACGTACTGGTGCGCAAAACGGCGACATCATTTTCTTTGGCGCAGACAAGACCAAGATCGTGAACGATGCGTTGGGCGCATTGCGTACCAAGATTGGTCACGCTAAAGGCCATGTGAATGGCAAGGCATGGGAACCCTTGTGGGTCGTGGATTTCCCCATGTTTGAATACGACGACGAAGGCAAACGTTGGAACGCCTGTCACCATCCGTTCACCTCACCCAAAGACGAGCACCTGCAATTCTTGGAAACCGATCCGGGCAAGTGCTTGGCTAAAGCCTACGACTTGGCGCTCAACGGTTGGGAAATTGGTGGCGGCTCAATACGTATCCACAAAGAAGCAGTGCAAAGCCAAGTATTCCGCGCGCTCAACATCGGTGCAGAAGAAGCACAACTCAAGTTCGGCTTCCTATTGGATGCGCTGCAATACGGCGCGCCACCTCATGGCGGTCTAGCCTTCGGTCTGGATCGCATCGTCACCATGATGACGGGTGCGGAATCTATCCGTGACGTGATCGCCTTCCCCAAGACGCAACGTGCACAGTGTCTGCTGACACAAGCACCAAGCGCCGTGGATGAGAAGCAGTTGCGTGAGTT
The DNA here is from genome assembly GCA_036171075.1 of Sideroxydans sp. Classification (GTDB taxonomy): domain Bacteria; phylum Pseudomonadota; class Gammaproteobacteria; order Burkholderiales; family Gallionellaceae; genus Sideroxyarcus. Next base: position 21,309 of record JAVHQJ010000235.1, read on the forward strand.
GCACATCCGTCTGCGCACCCCTGCTGTGGTTGAAGCGCCCCAGGAGTAATAGGGAATGGCAATTCCTGACTTTCAGACTTTAATGCTTCCGTTGTTGAAGCTGTTGGCTGATAAGCAGGAACATGCCATGCGTGATGTTGCAGTGACGCTGTCAGACCAATTCAACTTGACTGAAGATGAGCGTAATGTTGCGTCTGAAGTGAGCGGTCAAGCTGTGATGTACAACCGTACTGCGTGGGCGAAGACATATTTGAAAAAAGCAGGATTGCTTGAGCAAACTAGGCGAGGCTGCTTCAAAATTTCTGAGAGTGGTGCGAAGGTGTTGAAGTCACCGCCCTCGGCTATCAATATAAAATTTCTCAAGCAATTTACTGAATTCGCGGATATGCAAAATCAGCTAGACCCTGCGCAGAAAAATCAATTGTTACCCGAGATTCAGACAGAGACACCGGAAGAACTGATTGATAGCGGAGCGAAAGCGATACATGCAGCACTTGCTGATGAGGTGCTGCTGCGTATCAAAAGCTGCTCTCCTGCATTCTTCGAAAGACTCGTGGTTGAGTTGCTTGTTAAGATGGGATACGGCGGAAGTAGGCAAGATGCTGGCAGAGCCATCGGTCGAAGCGGTGATGAAGGCATTGATGGCGTGATTTACGAAGATCGTCTCGGTTTGGATGTCATTTATCTTCAAGCAAAACGGTGGGAAGGCGTGGTCGGTCGCCCCGAAATTCAGAAATTTGTGGGTGCATTACAAGGTCAGCGAGCTAAAAAAGGCGTGTTCATTACCACCTCTGATTTCACTAAAGAGGCAGTCGAATATGTGCGCAATATCGACAACAAAGTGGTGCTTATCAATGGAAACTTACTGGGTAGCCTAATGATAGGCAGCAATGTTGGTGTGTCACTCGCTGCGACTTACGAAATCAAGAAGATTGATTCTGACTATTTTCTTGAGGAGTGAAAATGAGATTTAGTAAGAAGGCGGGATTCATACTGATTCTTATACTTTCAATTGTGATGGTTGTGGCGCAAGCGCGTAACCATCACTCGCATCATCCTGCGCAAGCTACTGCTAACGAGCCTTCGCAAACTGCTGCGCGGGAAGAGGTGGCGGGCGACAGCATCTTGGTGGCGCAACTGCCGCCCGAAGGACGCGACACACTGCAACTCATTCAGCGCGGTGGCCCCTTTCCTTATCCGCGCGATGGTGTGGTGTTCAGCAACTTCGAGCGTGTCCTGCCGCAGAAACAGCGCGGCTATTACCACGAGTACACCGTCAAGACACCGGGCATCAGTCATCGTGGCGCGCGCCGCATCGTGTGTGGTGTCGTTCCCGAGTGTTACTACACTTCCGACCACTACCAATCGTTCAAACGTATCGTGGAGGCGCGCTGATGGAAGACTTGTGCTATCTGCTGAAAGATGCGAAGGGAGCGGGGGTGTATCGCCTTAACTGCACGTTGGAGGCGTTACATGAGTCCGTGCAACGCGCAGGTTTTTCTATGTTCGAGGTGGACATCGCCTCCGCGCATGGCAAAGGCGAAGTGTTGGCCGAGATAGCGCGCGCCATCCGTGCACCGGATTGGTTCGGCCACAACTGGGATGCACTGGCGGATGCGCTCGGCGATCTCTCTTGGAATCCAGCCCCCGGCTATGTCTTGCTGTTGCGCGGCGAACATCCTGCTGAAGTTGTGCTGGATGAGGTGCTGTATGCGGCCGTAGATTTTTGGCGCTTGCAGGGCAAACCGTTCTGGGTTTTCTTTGCCTAATGTTGCGTACCAAGCAACCCATCTCGGTATTGGTTGTCATCTACACCTCTGCACTTGATGTGTTACTGCTAGAACGTGCCGACCATCCTGGTTACTGGCAATCGGTGACGGGCAGTCACGAAAACGCAGAAGCATTGCGCGATACCGTGATACGCGAAGTGGCTGAAGAAACAGGATTGAATGCGGCACATTTCACGCTCACCGATTGGCAGCAACAAAATACATACGAAATCTATCCGCACTGGCGGCATCGCTATCCTGAAGGCATCACGCAAAACACCGAGCATGTGTTTGGCCTGCAACTTGAGCAACCGCAAAAAATTACAATCTCCCCGCGCGAACATCTGAATGCACAATGGTTGCCATGGCAAGAGGCTGCGCATAAAGTCTTTTCGCCGAGTAACCGAGAAGCGATATTGCAACTGTCAGAAAGAATCCAGCATGTCTGAAAATATCATCCACATTGACTACGATTATCCCGACACAGCACAAACCAGTTGCAGTACTGCCCATGCGTGGGCGAAAAAGCCGCGTGAGCCAGAGCCGCTTGAGAAGGCCGCGCTGATTGCGGACATTAAGCGCATGCTGATAGAACAAAATGCGGTGCTGGTGGCGCACTATTACGTGCATCCCGATTTGCAGGATTTGGCGGAAGCGACAGGCGGCATTGTTTCTGATTCCTTGGACATGGCGAATTTCGGTTTTCGTCATCCCGCCCAAACCGTGGTGGTGGCAGGCGTGCGTTTTATGGGCGAGACGGCAAAAATTTTAAGTCCAGAAAAGCGCGTGTTGATGCCCGATTTGGAAGCAGAATGCTCATTGGATTTAGGCTGTCCGATTGATGAATTTTCTGCGTTCTGTGATGCGCATCCCGAGCGCACGGTGGTGGTGTATGCCAATACCAGTGCGGCAGTGAAGGCGCGCGCGGATTGGATGGTGACCAGCTCTATCGCACTGCCCATCGTTTCGCATTTGAAGGCGCAAGGTAAGAAAATTTTGTGGGCGCCAGATCGACATTTGGGTAGCTATATTCAAGAGCAAACAGGCGCAGACATGTTGATGTGGCAAGGTTCGTGTCTGGTGCATGATGAATATAAGTCGCACGAACTAGCCGCCATGAAAGCACAGTATCCACACGCTAAAGTGCTGGTGCATCCCGAGTCGCCGCGCGCCGTGGTGCAGTTGGCGGATGTGGTGGGTTCGACGTCAAAGCTGATTCAGGCGGCGCAAAGTTTAGCGGCGACCACTTTCATCGTGGCGACGGATAGCGGCATTCTGCATAAAATGCGCACGCTGTGTCCGACCAAGATTTTTTTGGAAGCGCCTACGGCGGGTAAGGGCGCAAACTGTAAGAGTTGTAGTCACTGTCCGTGGATGGCGATGAATGGGCTGCTTAATTTGGCCGAAGTTTTACATTCTGGAAAGAATGAAATTCATATTGATTCGACTATCATTCCGCAAGCAGTCAAGCCGATTCAACGTATGCTCGATTTTGCGCAGCAGATTAAACTGCCCACTCGCGGCATTGGTAACGCATAAAACCTCACTTGAATAATTAAATGGCGAACCCAAGCGACACTCTACACAGTACTAGCGACGCTTCTCTTACTTTGAAAAAAGCAGAAGCAGCAGCCGTGCCTGAAAAAATGAGCCGAGAAGATGCGGCGCAAGTCATTATGCGTGCGCAGCAAGTAGAAGCTGAACAACGTGCGGCTAATTTAGCTAGGTTACGCGATAGGGCGCAAAATGTGGCGGGTGCGTTTGCAGCGCCCGCCGTGACGCCCCCTACGCCCGCTGTTGTTCCTTCCGTTGTGGTATCTGAGTTAAATCCACCTAGACTGACGCAAGTTGTAGAGCCGCCTATTGATCCACATGTTGAACAATTAGCGCAAGCCAAACAACAACGTGTTGAAGCATCGCGCTTGGCGCGCGAAGAAGCGAAACGCCGTGTTGTAATGGAAAACGCTTTGCGTGAAAAAGAGCAGAGCTTGGCGCAACGCGAGCGTGAGCTACAAGCGCAAATTGCTCATCGCATTGAGCAAGCCAAACAAGCTGAAGCCGCGCTTCAGGCGCAGTTGGAAGAGAGTCAAGTGTTGGTTGCGCGCGATGCGGAACAGTTACGCATTCAATACGAGAATGAACAGGCCGCACTTAAATCGTCACTGAATCAGCAAGCGCACGCGCAATACGTGTTGCGTCAAAGTGAAAAATCTGCCATTGAAAAAGAGCAGGTGGCTGCTAAACAGGCGGCACTTGCGTTGAAGCAACGTATTGATGCGGCAGAACATGCGAAACAACAAGCTTTGCATCGTGCGCAGTTAGAACAAGAATTAAAGGATAAAGAGTTGTGTATGGCGCAGCGTGAGCAAGAGCTGCAAGCGCGCATTGCCGAACGTATTGAAGTGGCGGAAAAAGCAGAAGCCTTGGCGCAACAGCGTATTGCTGCAGAACAGGCAGTCACGCAAGCGGGCATGTTGCAATTAGATGCCGAGCAATCTGCCATTGCGCAGTCGACGCAAATGTTGCGCGAGAAAATTGCAAAAATGAAATCCGATACCACGCAAGTGTTGCTGGCGAAACGGGCGCAAGAAGAAGCTGAATTGCAGCGCCTGCAACAAGAGGCGGCCCAGTATGAAAAGGAAAATCTCCTTACCCGTGCTATCCACCAAGATTTGCAGAAGAAAAAAGCCCAACAGGAAGCACTCTTGCAACAAGTTGAAGCAGAAGCGGCCGCAAAATTAGAGGCAGCTAATCAAGCGGTTCAAGAAGCCGAAAGAAGGTTGAAAATTGAAAATGAAGCGCGCGCAGAGGCGCAATGTAAGCTTCAGTTGGAAACTGAATTACAAGCGCAACAACAAGCGGTAGCGCTACGCGAACGTGAATTACAAGACCAAATTAAACAGCGGATTCAGGCAGAAAAAACTGCCGAATCATTAATTCAAGAACGCTTGCATGCGGAATTAGAGGCTACTCAACAGCAGCAACAATTAGTGGCACAACAACAAGCGGCGATTGAATTGGTGCGTGAATCGTTGCGCCAAAAATTGGCGCAAGCGGATGCTGCGATTGCAGCGGCAGTTGCGCAGTTGCCAGAGCGAACACTTTTGTTGCAGGCCGAAGCGGCTGAAGCGGTAAGCCAGTCGCACCATGCTGATATTGAAGCGACCATAAAACGGCGTATCGAAAAAGCTGAGTTGGTGCGCGCTGAAGCTGAACGTCGCTTGGCATTAGAAGAGGAGCTGCACGCCCAAGAAAAAGCCGCCGAGGTTAAAGAGTTGGAATTACAAGTGCAGATTGCCGAGCATATTGAGGCACTTCAGCATGCGCAAGCAGAAAAGAAAGCGCAGATGGAAGCCGCTGCACAAGCCGAGTTAGAGGTTTTGAGTCGTCGCCATCAAGTTGAAATGGACGCGGCGGAAAAAAGTCGCATCGAAAAGGCAGAATTGGTGAAAGCGGAAATGGAGCGCCGTTTGGCATTGGAAGCTGACTTGCTCGCGCAAGAAAAGGCCGCCGAAGAAAAAGAACTTGAATTACAAATGCAAATTGCCGAGCGCATTGAAGCAGCACAGCAGGTACAAGCCGCTGCACAAGCACGTATTGAGGCGGAGTTGGCTGCTACCCAAGCTGAACAGCATCAACAATTTGTGTTGGCTAGCGCGCAAGCAGAATTAAGCCAAAAAGTAGAAGCGTTACAGGCACAGTTACCGCAGGCAATGCAGGAATTGCCCGAAAATGCTTTGCTTAAGCAAGCTGAAGACGCGCTGGCTGCTACCCAAGCACGTACCCTAGAAGCCGAAGAAGCGGCACGTCAACGTGTGGCGTTGGCCAGTGCGGCGCAGGCTGAAGCTGAACAGCGGAGCGCGCTGGAAGCAGAATTGTTAGCCCAAGAGCAGGCTAATTTTGCACAAGAACGCGCACTGCAAGCGCAGATGGCAGCGCAACTAGAGGCGGCAAAACAGGCTGAATTCGCCACGCAAGCGCGTATTGAAGCCGAGCTTGCATTAACGCAAGCCGCACAACGCAAACAAGAAGAACAGCAGGCTGCGATTGCGTTGGCACAATCGCAAAAAGCAACACTGGATACGGCGCAGTTAGAAACAATGAGTGAACAAAATGTGCTGCAAAATGGCGAGCATACGGTTGAAGTGCTTCCTGCCTCGCATTCCATCAGGGTCATTGAGCAAACTGACTATGTGCCGCTCCCTGCGCGCCGCTGGAATGTATTTGCGCTATCAGGCTGGTTTGCGGCGGCGGCATTGGCGGTCGTCTTTTATGTGCAATATGGGGCACAAAAACAAGTGAGCGTGCCCGCCGTTACCCCAGTGCAAGCAGTGGTGCCGCCGCCTAGCGAGGTGGGTGTGACGCCAGTCGAATCGAATTCAGATTTGAAATTATCGACCGAACTACAATCCCTGCCCGCGCAATGATTCCGCTGAAAATTGCGACCTACAACATTCACAAAGGCTTTTCGGCTTTTAATCGGCGTGTGGTGTTGCCTAGCGTGCGCGAGCAGTTGCGTGAGTTAGATGCGGACATTGTTTTTTTGCAAGAAGTGCAGGGCGAACATCAGCATCACGCGCAGCGCCACAGTACTTATCCGCAAGCTCCCCAACACGAATTTTTAGCCGATGAGACTTGGCAACATCATGCCTACGGCATGAATGCGCAGTATGCGGCAGGGCATCATGGCAACGCCATTTTGAGCCGCTTTCCCATTAGGTACGCACACAACAACGACGTATCCGCACATCGTTTTGAACAGCGCGGTTTGTTGCATTGTAAAATTGAATGGCGGGATGAATCGGTGCATTGCATTTGTGTGCATTTGGGCTTGTTTGCTAACGGCCGGCGTGCGCAGATTGATGCCTTGATTGCGCTGGTTAAAGCGCAAGTACCGGCCAATGCCGCACTCATTATTGCGGGAGATTTTAATGATTGGAACAATCGTTTAAGTCACAGCTTGCACGACTCGATTGGTATGCAGGACGTATTTCAGATGGTGAACGGTAAAGTGGCACGCAGTTTTCCAGCGGCATTTCCCTTGTTGAAATTAGATCGTATTTACATTCGTGGATTTTCGGCGACCTCGTGCGAAGTGCATGCGCGCCGTCAATTGTCTGACCATGCCGCGCTGACGGTGCAGTTAACACGCTAATGTCGGCACACTCCTTTAAGTTAGGCAAGAACGAACTGCTGCTGCTACGCAATGGCACGCGTTACTTTCCGCAACTGTGTGCCGACATCGACGCAGCGCAACACACTATTTATCTCGAAACGTATATTTTTGCCGCTGATGAAACGGGACGTTTAGTCGCGCAAGCTTTACAACGCGCCGCCTTGCGTCATGTTGCGGTGCATGTGTTGCTGGATGGATTTGGTTCGGCAGAGTTGCCAGAGAGTTGGCTCGATGGATTGCGTGAGGCGGGCGTTGAGGTGCAGTGGTTTCGTCGCGAAACAGGATTCTTCAATTTAGGGCGTTCGCGTTTGCGTCGTTTGCATCGCAAGTTAGTCGTGATTGACGGTCAAATAGCTTTCATTGGAGGCATCAACATTCTCAATGACATTCCTGATGGTGAAGATTTCGATGCGCCGCGTTTAGATTTCGCCGTGAGAATTGCAGGAACGATGGCACAGCAGATCGAAGTCGAGATGCGCCGCCTATGGACTACCGTGCAGTGGGCGACGCTGCGCAAACGGCTGCGTCACTTCAAGTCGGTATTGCAACCCTTGGGCGAGCACATAGCGCCTGCGGCAGTCGAACTGAAAGTGCGCGACAACGTGCGCCATCGCCACGACATTGAGCTCGCCTATTTGCAAGCTATCGCACATGCACAGCACGAAATTATTATTGCCAATGCCTATTTTTTGCCTGGGCGGGTATTACGCAAAGCACTGAATGCCGCCGTTAAACGTGGGGTGCGTGTAGTGCTGCTATTGCAAGGGCGTGTGGAATATCGCTTGCAACATTACGCTACGTTGGCGCTGTATGAGCGATTGCTGAATGTGGGTATCGAAATCTATGAATACCGTGACAGTTATCTGCATGCCAAAGTGGGGGTGATTGATGGGGAATGGGCGACGGTGGGTTCTTCCAATCTCGACCCCTTCAGCTTGTTGCTGGCGCGCGAAGCGAATCTGATGGTGCGGGATGCTGACTTCGCCCAGTCCTTACGAAGCAGTTTAATGCGCACCATAAAACTATCAGGCCGACGCGTAGAGCCGCGCCACTTACGCACGCTTTCTTTGTTGATAGCGCGCATGAGCTATGGCTTTATCCGACTGGTAGTGGGGTATCTCGGCTTATCTAAACGGCACTAGTTACGCTGGCGGCTATAATGCCGCCTCGTTTTATTCGCCCGACTTCATCATGCGTTCGCACTCCTCTCATTCTTCCGCCACCACTACGCGCACCGACTGGCGCGTTATCCGTAGCCTCGTTCCTTATTTGCTCGAATTCAAAACACGGGTGGCTATTGTCATTGTGCTGTTGGTGCTGGCCAAACTGGCCAACGTGGTGGTGCCGCTTGCGCTCAAAGAAATTGTCGATGCGGTGAGTCAGCCCAAGGCGATGTTGGTGCTGCCCGTGTTTTTGATTTTGGGCTACGGTTTGTTGCGTTTGTTCAGCACCTTGTTTGGCGAATTGCGCGATGCCTTGTTCGCCAAGGTGACGCAACGTGCAATTCGTCGCGTGGCGGCGCAGGTGTTTGAGCATTTGCATAGTTTGAGTTTGCGCTTTCATCTGGAGCGACAAACCGGCGGGGTGTCGCGCGACATCGAACGCGGCACACGCGGCATCAGTTTTTTGCTCACGTTCTTACTGTTCAACATCCTGCCCACCTTGCTGGAGATTGGCCTAGTCGCGGCGATTTTGTTTGTGAAGTACAACCCTTGGTTTGCCATCATCACCTTTGTCACCTTGCTGCTTTATATTGGCTTTACGCTGTGGATTACCGAGTGGCGCATGGTGTTCCGGCGCAGCATGAACGACAAAGATTCCAAAGCCAATACGCGCGCTATTGATAGCCTGCTTAATTACGAAACGGTGAAGTATTTCGGCAACGAACGCTACGAAGTTGAGCGCTACGATGAGCAAATGAAAGACTGGGAAGTGTCGGCAGTGAAGAATCAAACTTCACTCGCGGCGCTCAACGCAGGGCAGAGCATCATCATCGCAGTGGGGGTGACTTTGCTCATGTTGCTGGCCGCCGATGAAGTGGTGAAAGGCACGATGACCATCGGCGATTTGGTGCTGGTGAACGTGTTCATGTTGCAGCTTTACATGCCGCTGCATTTCTTAGGATTCGTCTACCGCGAAATTAAAAATGCTCTGGCGGACATGGAAAAAATGTTCCGCTTGCTCGACGAAAATCGTGAAGTACAAGATGCGCCTGATGCGCCTGCGCTTAAATTAGCGCAAGCCGCGATTCGATTTGAGAATGTGAATTTTTCGTACGACCCCGCGCGCCAAATTTTGCATGACGTGAGCTTTGACGTGCCGAGCGGACATACCGTGGCCGTGGTGGGCGCGAGTGGGGCAGGCAAATCCACCTTGTCGCGTTTGATGTTCCGTTTTTACGATGTGGATTCGGGGGGCGTGTCGATTGATGGCCAGGATATTCGCGCTGTCACGCAAACCAGTTTGCGCGCCGCCATTGGCATCGTGCCGCAAGATACCGTGTTGTTCAACGACAGCATCTATTACAACATCGCTTACGGTCGCCCTACGGCCATGCGCGAAGAGATATTGAGCGCTGCACAATCCGCGCACATCCATCACTTTATCGAATCGTTGCCGCAAGGCTACGACACCGTCGTGGGCGAGCGCGGACTCAAATTATCGGGTGGTGAAAAACAACGTGTTGCCATCGCGCGTGCGATTTTGAAAAATCCCGCTATCTTAATTTTTGATGAGGCCACCTCGGCGCTCGATTCCAAATCCGAGAAGGCCATTCAAGATGAATTGCGCAGCATCGCGCGCAATCGCACCACCCTCGTCATCGCACACCGACTCTCTACCGTGGTGGATGCGCACCAAATTTTAGTGATGGACAAAGGCCGCATCATCGAACGTGGCACGCATCGTGAGTTGTTATCGCAACAAGGCGTGTACTCGCAGATGTGGGCGTTGCAACAACAGGAAGAACATAGCAGCACGCGCTAGAAGTTCAGCCGTGCACCTTGAAAAATTCACCATCATTTTTTCAATCGAAGTAGGCTAAAAATCCGTGAATAAACTTTGGTGTGGTGAGGCGCTTTAAGAAATTCGCCTCACTCATTGATTTTTATATGTTTTTTGGTTATCCTGCGAGCCGTCTCGTTGCAAACTCGGTGTTCACTCTATGCGTACTCTTTTTTCTGTGTTGTTGCTGTGTGTGGCTTATGCAAGCCAAGCGCAAGATTTACGCCTTGATTCCAATCTGCAATCGGGTGCGAATTTATTCCCCATCAATCAAGCAGGTTCGCCTCGTTTGTCTTCGGCGATTGCGCTTATTTATGATGAGCAGTCGCAGCGCCCCATTTATTCAAAAAATTCACATGATGTGGTGCCGATTGCCTCGATTACCAAGCTGATGACGGCGATGATCATTTTGGATGCGCATTTGCCTTTGGATGAACTCATCACCATTACCGCGCAAGACCGTGACCGTTATAAAAACACCCGTTCGCGTATGCATGCGGGCATGACGTTGAAACGTGGCGACATGATGAAGTTGGCGTTGATGGCTTCTGAAAATACCGCAGCGGCGGCATTGGCGCGCACCTATCCAGGGGGCACACAGGTGATGCTGGCGATGATGAATGCCAAGGCACAAGCATTGGGCATGGAGTCCACCCGTTTTGATGACCCGACAGGGTTGCACAGTAGCAATGTGTCGACCGCGCAAGATTTGGTGAAGATGGTGATGGCGGCGCAGGATTATTCAGCTATTCAGCGTTACACCACGTCTACTTCGCATACTGTGCAAGTGTCAGAGCGCCGTTCTTTGAAATTTAATAACACCAACCCCTTGGTTAAAAATGCCGCTTGGGATATTGGATTAAGCAAAACGGGATACATCAGTGAAGCGGGGCGTTGCTTGGTGATGCAGGCTAAAATTTCTAATCGCCCGGTGGTGATTGTGTTGTTGGATTCGTGGGGCAAGCATACGCGCGTGGGCGATGCGAATCGCATTAAGCGTTGGATGGAAGGTTCAAACACGCATGTGTTGCGGCATACGCGACGTGGATAAGCGAAAGTTTTGTGTACCCCAAAAAAAGAGGCGATTCGCCTCTTTTTTTATGGGCGTGGTGGACGCAGCGCGATGACGACGATGGCAACAATCACGACCAGAATGATTAACTCGATGAACATAATTCTCTTTCAATGTTAGGCGGCGCATTGTAATGGTCGCAAGGGTTGTATGGGGCGGCTGGGGTACAATCGCCGCGCCTAAATTGTTTTACCTAATAACCCTGCGCATGCCCTCACTTGTTTATTCCTTGCTGATTTTTTTCTTGCGTCGCGCGCAATGGATGCCATTGCTTGCTTGCTCCGCCCTTTTTCTTCCCACTGCTGTGCAAGCCAAAGGCAGCAGCATTCCCACGGTCATGTTGATTGCACCTGAAGAGGTGCGCGCTTTGCTGAAGGAGCATTTTGCATTGCCTGAAAAATTATTGAAGGGTGAAAGTGAGCGTGCGCAATTTATGCGACGCGCGCAGCGTGAAATTCCTGAACTGTTAGTGACCGAGGGGTACTTTTCGAGTCGGGTAGTTTTGCGTGCGGTGCAACATTCGGGCACGTTAGAGGTAAAGGTTGAGCTGGGCGTGCGTGCGCGGGTCAATCAGGTCAATATCGAATTTCGGGGTGACATTGTAGGGGGCGCGGGAGATAGGGCTTTGCGCATGCAGCAATTGCGTGAGGATTGGAAGTTCCAAGCGGATGCTTTCTTTACGGCGGCGGCGTGGGATGAAGCCAAGCAAGAATTGCTAGCGCGTTTGAATGCGCGAGATTATGCGGCGGCGCAGCTTGTCGAAAGTGTCGCGCAAGTGGATGTTGCAAAGGCCAGCGTTGCTTTGCATGTGGTGGTGGATTCGGGCGCACGGTATCAATTTGGTGAAGTACGTTTGGGTGGATTGGTGCGTTATCCAGAAACGATGCTGACGCGCTTTGCGGATTTTGAAATAGGCCAGCCTTACGCACGTCAATCTTTGCTCAATACGCAAACGCGTTTGCAAAATTTGGCGCAATTTAATTCAGTCATCGTGAGTTTGGATAAAGAAAATGCACTGACGGGGGCGGACGGGGTGCGTATCGCACCAGTGAATGTGCAGGTCGTTGAGGCACAGTCGCGCAAAGTGGCGGTGGGCTTGGGCTACAGCACCAACAATGGAGTGCGCAGTGAGTTGAATTATCTCGACCTCAATTTGGCCGAGCGCGCGTGGACTTTGAATGGCGCGCTAGTGCTTGAAAATAATCGGCAGCAAATCAATGTGGGGATAGACACCTTGCCCAATCCGCGAGGACTGCGCGTGCAGTGGAATGCGGGAACAGAACGCACTTACATTCAAGGCTTGGAAACGTGGCGCGATAAATTGGGGGTAACACGTAGCCAACGTGTGTTTGGTGTGGATAACAGCTTAGGTCTCAGTTGGCAACAAGAGCGGCGTTTTCCGAATGGCGGCATTCGTGAAAACAACCAAGCGTTGGTGCTGGATTGGCGAGTGCAACGGCGCACGGTGGACAATCCGCTGTTCCCCACTTGGGGGTCGTTGTCCGAATTGCGCGTGGGTGGAACAGGCAAGCTATTTTTGTCCGATCAAGATTTTGTGCGTAGCTATTTACGTCATCAGCTGTGGACACCGCTGACTGAAAACGATGTGATTTCAACACGCGGGGAAGTGGGCTACACCGCCACTCCTTCGCGCTTGGGCGTTCCGCAAGAGTATTTATTTCGGGTGGGCGGCACGCAGACAGTGCGTGGCTTCGCTTATCAAAGTTTGGGCATGCATGAAGGTGATGCGGTGGTGGGTGGGCGCGTCATGGCGACGGCGAGTGTTGAGTACACGCACTGGTTTAACAACTGGGGGCTAGCGGTGTTTTCGGATGCGGGAGATGCGGCGGATACCGTTGAAGCCTTTCGCGCACGTGTAGGTTGGGGGGGCGGGCTACGTTGGCGCAGTCCCGTGGGGCCGTTGGCGTTGGATTTTGCACGAGGACGTTCACAACTCGACACGCTGATTCATTTTTCCATCGCGGTGGCATTTTGAGCGCGCCAAAAAAATTCCGTTTGTCGCGCGGGCAACGTTGGTTGCTGCTGGCACTTACACCGGTGATGCTGGTGGTGGGCGGCTCTGCCTATGTGGTGACCTCGAATGCGGGCCTGGTTTGGTTGTCTGAAGTGATTGAGCGGCACACACGGGGCGCTGTGCATTTCGAAGGAGTGAGTGGGGCGTTGCTGGCCGCGCAACATTACGAGCGCATTGTCGTGCGCCTAGATGGGCAGTTAATCGAATTGTGTGATACGCAAATTGAGTGGCAGCCGAGTGCCTTGTTGCAGGGTGAGCTGCTCTTGCTGAAGGTGAATGTGCGCCAGTTAGATATGACACACGTGGCATCGACGACACCGAGTGCCGCGCCTACTTTACCCGCCTCGTTGCAACTCCCGCTGCAAGTGAATGCGCTGCAAGTGGAAGTGGAATCGCTGCGTTCATTGAGTCGCGTGGGGGCTGCGCCCGATTGGGTGGTCACGCAGATTGCTTTAAGTTTGCACAGCCATACAGCGCAACATCAGTTGCAATTGCAAAGTGCGCAATTACCGATGGGTAAATTGCAAGGCTCGCTACAACTGGCGACGCAGTCTCCTTTCGCGTTGACTGCGCAGGCAGGATTAACCGCCGCACTCAAGACGCCCAAACAAGTTGAACGTGTGCAACTTGCCGCTAATTTGGTGGGTGATTTGCAGCACATGGTGCTGACCTTGGATGCGCAAGGCGCAGGCGTAGCGGCCAATGGCGCGGCACATATTTCGCCCTTTGACGCAGTGCCATTGCAGCGCGTGCAACTAAATTTCAATGGATTAAATGCAGCGCGTTGGCTGCCCGATGCGCCCTTGATGCAACTTGCCGGCAAGGCCGATTTGCGTGCTGACAAGCGCGGGCAACTGGTGGGCGGCGTGCATCTCGTGAATGCGCAAGCCGCTTCGTTGGATGCGCACGGTATTCCCGTGCTGCGGTTAGATGCGCAGGTGAAGGCTACCCCGCAATTGATTCAGCTGCATCAGCTTAATGTTGCGTTATTGCAGGAGGGGCGCATTCAAGGCACGTTTGATTGGAATGTGTCTAGCGCGCTGGGCAATGCGCAATTGGGGTTACAGGGCGTGGATGTGCAGCTGTTTGACCACACCCTTGGCAGTCGTCAATTTGCGGGTGAGGTGGCACTGCAAGGGGCGGGTCATTCACAGCATGTGGCGTTGTCGGTGTCGGATGGCATGCTCGCGGTGAAGGCGGATGCGACACACGATAGCCAGAAAATTACACTCCATAGCGTGCGTTTTACTCAAGGTGATGCGGCACTGGAAGGTCACGGTTATTTGATGCTGGATCGGCAGCGCAGTTTTCGTCTAACGAGTGAGTTGCGCAAACTCAATTTGGCTGAATTTAGCAATGCGCCGATAACGAATTTGAATGCGGCGATGGATGTGTTCGGTATGTTGCAGCCGCAAGCGCAAGGCGCACTCACCTTTAATTTACATGACAGTGTGTTTGCGCAACACGACATTGGCGGCAAAGGCCGTGTGGTGTGGGCGGGCGGGCAACGGGGTGAAGGCGAAGTGCTGTTGCACTTGGGTAGCAATCAACTTAACGCCGCTGGCAGCTATGGCATTGGGCATGATTTTGTGCGGATGGATGTTGCAGCTGAAAACTTGTCGCAAATAGACGCCGCGTTGGGCGGCAAAATGAACGTGCACGCCGAACTCACAGGTAGCGTGGGTGAACCCAAGCTGGATTTCGTATTGCGTGGCAGAGACCTCGTGTTGCCCGCCGCGCAACGCATTGCAACGCTGGATGCCGAGGGTGAAGTTTCCGCACAGGAAATCGCGGTGAACGTCGCACTCAAAGATTTTGTGCAAGCCGCTTTACATCTACCCGCAGCGAATCTTTCGATGACGGGCACACCACAACACAATCTTATTCAAGCGCGTGCGCAAGTAGAACAAGGCCGCGAGTTGCAAGAAGAGATGCAGTTGCAAGCCAGCGGGGCATGGTTAGAAGCGGAACAAGGTTGGCGTGCGCTGCGTTGGCAAGGCGCGCTGGATAAGCTTACGGGGAATGGCACGTTGCCGTTGCGCTTGCTGGCAAGTGCGCCGCTAGAGATGTCTGCCAATCAGGTGTCGATTGGCGCGGCCGATTTGGCGTTGGGGCGCGGTCAGGTGCATCTGGCGACGACGCGTTGGTCGCCTACGCAATGGGAAAGCGAGGGTAGCTTCACGGGCTTGGGGGTGCGCACTGTGAATATCAACAGCGATGCGCTTGCATTGGCTAACGCGGAGAACTTGCGTTTTGGCGGCAACTGGCAGGTCAAAATGGATAGCCATTGGGATGCATTATTGCAAGTGCAACGTGAGAGCGGAGATTGGGTGTTGGATAGTGCAACGGGTGAGCAACTTGGATTAACTGATTTGCGCATGACAGCACGCGTCGCGCAGGACAATTTGCAAACACAATGGTTAGCCAGCGGGCGCAGTGTGGGCGAGTTGAAATTAGAGGCGAATGCGCCGCTCACCCTGCATGAAGGTGCATGGTCTTTGCAGACAGATGCGCCCGTCACGGGGCATCTCAAATTGGATTCGCCCGAGCTGTCGTGGTTGGGGGCGGTGTTGGATGGCAACTTGCAAACGGGCGGCAAGTTGAGTGTGGATGCGGATGTGTTGGGCACTTTGTACACCCCGCGTTTACGCGGAACGCTGCACGCTGAAGCGTTGCAATTTTCCATGCTGGAGCAAGGGGTGAGATTGGAGCAAGGGCAAGTCAACATGCGTTTCGAGCCAAACTGGATTCATCTTGATCAGTTTGAATTTAACGCCCCCTATTTGCCCGCGCCCAAAGATAAATTGCTCGGCAATTTTAAGTTGAGTGGCGATGCCGGCACGTTGAGTGCGAGCGGCTCACTCGATTTGAATGGCGACGCAGGTGGAATAAAAATTAGCGTGCAGCGCTTTCCGTTATTGCAGCGCGCGGATCGTTGGATGATTGCTTCGGGAACGGGCAATGCCCGCTTCGCTAAAAACACCCTCGCTTTGGATGCACAATTACGTGCGGATGCAGGCTTGATTGATCAGCCAGTGAGCAACCGTCCGCAACTGGCAGAAGATGTGCAGATTCTAGGTTCGGAAGTGAAAGAGCAGCCGCTACAGCGCAACCATGTGCGCGCCACGCTTGATTTGGGCGAGCATTTTTATATTCGTGCGGCAGGGCTGGAAGCGCGCTTGGAAGGCAAGCTGGATGTGCGCGGAGAACCTAATCAACCCTTAAGCGTGACGGGCGTCATCAATGCACAAGACGCACTGTTTGATGCGTATGGGCAGCGTTTGCAAGTAGAGCGTGGCATGGTGAACTTTCAAGGGCAGATTGATGATCCTGGCCTAAACATTTTGGCCTATCGCAAGGGTTTAAGTGTGGAGGCAGGTGTCGAAGTAACGGGTACGGCGCGCCATCCGGTGATTCAGCTTGTCTCTACGCCTAATGTGCCGGATGCGGAAAAGCTATCGTGGATGGTGTTGGGGCGCGTGCCAGACAGTAGTGGGATTGATTCTTCTCTGCTGTTGTCGGCGGCCAGCAACATTTTGGGCGGCGGGTCGGCTAGCAAAATTGGTCGAGCGGTGGGCGTGGATGAGCTTTCATTGCAACAAAAAGCAGGCGGGGATCCTTTGATGGGGCAGGTGGTGACGGTGGGGAAGCGGCTCAATCAACGCGCCTATTTGAGCTATGAGCAAGGCTTGGCGGCCACCGCAGGCATTACTAAATTTACCTATACTCTTAATTCTCGCGTCACCATTGTTACGCGCACGGGCGTGGAGGACGCGCTGGATTTGTTTTACTCCTTCCGTTTTCGATAAGTTGGCTTGCCTTTAGCGTGGGAGATAATTCTTCCACGAAACACATATCGAAGAAGCGCTTCGGCCCTTGGGAGTGATGACTTAAGCAGACCTTCCGTAAGTTGTTGTTTGTATTTTTTTGCTTTTCGTGAACAAGCGATTTTTCTAGGATAATCCCCCCACCATTTTTGGAGACTGCGCCATGACCTCTATTCGCCAACAAGATTTTATCGACAGCATCGCCGACGCGTTGCAATTCATCTCCTACTACCATCCGCAAGACTTCATTCAAGCCCTAGCCGCAGCTTACAAGCGCGAAGAATCGCCCGCAGCGAAGGATGCGATGGCGCAGATACTGACCAACTCGCGCATGTGTGCCTTGGGCAAGCGCCCCATCTGCCAAGACACTGGTATCGTGGTGGCGTTCGTGCGGGTGGGCATGGATGTGCGCTGGGCGGATGCGACGATGAGCGTCACCGAGATGGTCAACGCTGGCGTGCGCAAAGGCTATCTGCTGCCAGACAATGTGTTGCGCGCGTCTATCGTGGCTGACCCCGCAGGACGCCGCAAGAACACGGGCGACAACTCTCCCGCCGTGGTGCATTTTGAGTTGGTGCCGGGCGACACGGTGGATGTGCGTATCGCGGCCAAGGGCGGCGGCTCGGAGAATAAATCCAAGATGGCGATGCTCAACCCGAGTGACGACATCGTGGAGTGGGTGTTGAATCAGTTGCCCCATATGGGGGCTGGGTGGTGTCCGCCCGGCATGTTGGGCATCGGCATCGGCGGCACAGCGGAGAAGGCGGTGCTGCTGGCGAAAGAAGCGCTGATGGAAGACATCGATATGACTGAACTCAAAGCGCGTGGTGCGAAGAATCGTATCGAAGAGTTGCGCATCGAGATATTCGACAAGGTGAATGCGCTGGGCATCGGCGCGCAAGGCTTGGGCGGATTGACCACGGTGCTGGATGTGAAAATTTTAGATTACCCCACGCACGCGGCTTCCAAACCCGTCGCCCTCATCCCCAATTGCGCGGCCACGCGCCATTTGCATTTCGAGTTGGATGGCAGTGGGGTGGCGACATTCACGCCGCCCAAGATCGAAGACTATCCCGATGTGCATTGGCAGCCCGCGCCCGATGCGCGTCGTGTGAATCTCGATACCGTTACCCGTGACAATATCAAACAGTGGCAACCGGGCGAGACTTTGTTGCTCTCCGGCAAGTTGTTGACCGGGCGCGATGCTGCGCACAAACGCATCGTCGATATGCTGGCGAAAGGCGAAAAACTGCCCGTGGATTTCAGCGGGCGCTTCATCTATTACGTCGGTCCTGTCGATCCCGTGCGTGATGAAGTCGTCGGCCCCGCCGGCCCCACCACCGCCACACGCATGGATAAATTCACCGAGACCATGCTGGCGCAGACCGGACTCATCGGTATGGTCGGCAAAGCCGAACGCGGCAAAGCAGGCATCGAAGCCATCAAGAAACATGAAGCGGTGTACCTCATGGCCGTGGGCGGCGCGGCTTATCTGGTGTCCAAGGCCATCAAACAATCACGGGTGCTGGCGTTCGCCGATCTGGGGATGGAGGCTATCTACGAGTTCGAGGTGGAGGATATGCCGGTGACGGTGGCGGTGGATACGCAGGGCAGGTCGGTGCATGAGACGGGGCCTGCGGAGTGGCAGGGGAGGATTGCGGGGATACCAGTGAAGGTGGTGTGATGCATCAGAGGCCAATTCTGACCCCTACATTCAAAGCGCTGCTCCGAGAAGCACAGTTCACGAAGGAGATGCTTGGGACTGGGGCAACTCAAATTCGAGTAGCGAATTACGCAAGTAAGGGGGGTTACTTCCAAGCGTTCACCAGTCTTTCTACTGGGCTGGAACGCATCGGTAAGCTTTGTCTAATGCTGGATCATTTTATTGCTCATGGTGGCACGTTCCCCACGCTGAGAGAAATGAAGCAGCAGATAGGCCACAAGCTGGAACTACTCTATACGCGGTCTCAGGAAGTCGTTCAGCGGCGATCCATTGAACTCCGATTTACCAAGGAACTTTCCGATCCGGTACATCAGGCAATCCTGCATGTGCTACATGACTTTGCTGAGGGGGATCGCTACTCGAACATTGATATTTTAGTCGGTGGAGGAGACTCGTCCGATTCCGTTGCGCGGTGGTTTACCGAGGTTGATACGGCTCTATATGCCACCCGTGTCTCACAGAGAAAGAAGGACGAAATCGAACGAAACGCGAGAATAGGGGCGCAGTTAATGAGCCCATTCGCTTCAATTCTTCACACTTCGGAAATAGGCGAGGAAATATTAGATTTTGAAGAAGGCAGTAGACGCACAGGCATATGGGAGACTGTAGCGCCGCATCGGCAATTGGCTGTCCTTCAGGTGATTCGGTATTGGATCGAGCTATTAGGTCAACTTGAACACTTGGCGCACTCTCTTCCCAGCGAACACATTCCTTACTTTGGAGAGGTATTTGCATTGTTCTATAACGATGATGCCTATTTCAAATCTAGAAAGACGTGGGAGCAAGTGTAGGAATGGTTGAGCACAGGGTTACCCATCGAAAACCGTCGGGGGTAGCCCGACAGCTAGTTACTTTTTCTTGCTTCGCCAAGAAAAAGTAACCAAAAAGAAGGCGACCCCAGTGTGCCGCTGCTTCGCAGTTCCCTGCGTTGCTCAGGCAGTCAGGCCTCCTCATAAACTCGCACGACCTGCTACGCAGTCACGTGCTCAAACATATTCGTCGGACTACCCCTGACTGCCTTCCGCTACTCGGCGGTGCACAGGGGAAGGAGAGTCAAAGGCGATATGCCGGTTTTGTGTGCGCTGCGCGCACGATTGTTTTTGATTTGAGTGAGGCGGGCGTTGCCCGCCTCGTGGGTTCTGGGTTTGGGGTTCTGCTTTTGATTTTCACTCCCTTCTGTAGCGCTGAGGGCGGGCGATAAAATTGGGGAGAAGGCGAGCACTGTTTGAGCACGTGGCCGCGTAGCGGATCGTGCGAGTTGCGCAGCCGCCCAATTTTATTGACCGACCGAAGGAACCCGAAGGGCGCTAGAGCAGGGGCGCCTTCTTTTTGGTTACTTTTTCTTGGCGAAGCAAGAAAAAGTGACTAGCTGTCGGGCTACCCCCGACGAAGTTGGTTTTAAAAGTTGATGGAGTACAGCAAGTGTTCCCCCACCCTAACCCTCCCCCGGTGGGAGAGGGGATAAAACCAGCTGGCTTCGCCCATCCTTCCATGGATTTATCCCCCCTTTTCGACTATCATGCCGCCCTGCTTGTGTAGTACAGAATTTACGAATTGGCGGGTCTCCCCGCATTGCACTTTGGTGAACCTGGTCAGGTCCGGAAGGAAGCAGCCACAGCCAAGCGGTGCAAGTGCCGGGGGTAAGGCTCGCCTCCTTATATTCGAGGGGGTTGCACTCGATGAGTTAAATAGTTGGGCGAGGGGTGATATGTCAGCGACTTCAGTGTTAGCACGCAAATGGCGTCCCAAGAACTTCGCTCAATTGGCGGGGCAGGAGCACGTCGTTCAGGCATTGACCAATGCGCTCATTCAGAACCGCTTGCATCATGCTTATCTCTTTACGGGTACGCGCGGCGTGGGCAAGACCACCATCGCACGCATCTTCGCTAAATCCTTAAATTGTGAAACGGGCATCACGGCAACGCCGTGTGGCGTGTGTAGCGCTTGCACCGAGATTGATAGTGGGCGCTTTGTTGATTTGATTGAGCTGGATGCGGCCTCGAACACGCAGGTGGATAACATGCGCGAATTGTTGGAGAGTGCGCTGTATGCACCGTCCAGCGGACGCTTCAAGGTGTACATCATCGACGAAGTGCACATGCTGTCGAAGTCAGCCTTCAACGCGATGTTGAAGACGCTGGAAGAGCCTCCCGCGCATGTGAAGTTCATCCTCGCCACGACTGATCCGCAAAAAATTCCCGTTACGGTGTTGTCGCGTTGTTTGCAGTTCAATCTGAAGCAGATGCCACCCGCGTTGATTGTGTCGCATCTGCAATATGTGCTGGGGCAAGAGAATATCCCCTATGAAAACGGTGCGCTGAATCTGGTGGCGCGTGCGGCGCAGGGCAGTATGCGCGATGCCTTGAGTTTGATGGATCAGGCGATTGCTTACTCATCGGGCAAGGTGGATGAGTCATTGGTGCGCACCATGCTGGGGGCGATTGATCAAGGATATTTGTTCGATTTGTTGCAAACATTGCGCGCGGGTGACGGTGCGGGCTTGTTGCACATCGCCGATGATATGGCGATGCGGAGTATTGCCTTTGAGGCGGCCTTACAAGATTTAGCGACCCTGTTGCATCGTGTCGCGTTGGCACAAACGATTCCGCAAGCGATTGCCGAGGATGAGCCAGAGCGTGTTCGATTGATGCAATTGGCGCAGCAATTTACGCCTGAAGAAATTCAACTGAATTACCAAATTGCGATTCACGGGCGTAAGGAGTTAGACCTTGCACCAGATGAATATGCAGGATTCACCATGACGTTGCTGCGTATGTTGGCGTTTGTGCCGGCATCGGCGGGTAACAATGTGGCGTCATCATCCCCGCGTGTTGTTGCCGCGCCCAAGGTGGAGATGCCTGCGGCAGTATCTGCCGCGCCAAAATTGCTCGTGACGGAATCTGTCGCAAACTATCAAGCGTCGAAGATGCCGTCGGCTGATCTCGATTGGAATACGCTTTTGACGCAAATCAATGTGCAAGGTATGGCGCGTGAATTGGCAAAGAATAGTGTGTTGACGAGCTTTGCAAACGGATGTTTGGTATTAAGTTTGGCGCCGCAACATAAGCAGCTTCAAAGCAATAAATTAGCGGTTGATAAGTTGCAAGCAGTATTGAGCGAGTACTTTGCGAAACCTATTAAGCTGGTTGTAGAAATGAGCGTTTCAAAAGATATTGCAACGCCCGCTGCGGTTGCACAGCATGAGAAACAAACACGACAACAGCAGGCCGAAGCGGCCATTAAGCAGGATGCATTTGTGCGTGATGCGCAAATTCATTTAGGTGCGCAAGTAATCGAAAATTCGATCAAGCCTGTATAAATTTAATAGGAGGAAGTGGCAATGATGAGAGGTGGAATGGCTGGGCTAATGAAGCAGGCGCAACAGATGCAAGCGAATATGAAAAAGGCGCAAGCAGAGTTGGCGACAGTTGAAGTAGAAGGTCAGGCGGGTGCGGGTATGGTTAAAGTGATGATGACCTGCGCGCATGAAGTGCGTCGTGTGCATCTGGATCAGAGCGTGTTGGATGACAAAGAAATGCTCGAAGATTTAATCGTTGCCGCGCTCACGGATGCCAATAAAAAGGTAGCTGAAACAACCCAAAAACGCATGGGTGGATTTACGGCGCAGCTACCTCCTGGAATGAGTCTCCCCTTCTAAATGAGCACCCCTTCCAGTTTGGAAGAATTGATTGGTGCATTGCGCTGCTTACCTGGTGTAGGACCAAAATCTGCACAACGCATGGCGTATCACTTGTTGCAACGTGATAAGCAAGGGGCATTGCATTTGTCACGTTCACTCGATCACGCGGTGAATACTGTCAAGCATTGTTCCAAGTGCAATAATTTTTCCGAAGCTGATGTATGTGCCATGTGCAGTTCTGCGCGGCGTGAAACAAATTTATTGTGTGTAGTGGAAATGCCCGCAGATTTGCTGATGATGGAGCAGGCACAGTGTTATCGCGGCATGTACTTTGTGTTGATGGGGAGGCTGTCCCCTTTAGATGGCGTGGGGGCGAGCGAATTGCCCTTGGCGAGACTACAGCGACGTGCGCAAGAGTTAGGGTGTGAGGTGATCTTGGCTACCAACTTTACGGTGGAAGGTGAAGCCACGGCGCATTATTTGGCGACGTTGTTGCGCGCGCAGGGCATTAAAGTTTCGCGTATTGCGCGTGGCTTGCCTGTGGGTGGGGAGCTAGAGCATGTGGACAGTGGCACCTTGGCACAAGCTGTGCTGGAAAGAAGAGCGGTAACAGAATGACAGAAAAAATTGAATCGAATTTGGCGGGTGAGCGTCTGCAAAAAGTGTTGGCGCAAGCGGGGATGGGTTCGCGTCGAGAAATGGAAGTGTGGATTAGCGCAGGGCGCGTGTCGGTCAATGGCGTTGTGGCATCGCTGGGCGCGCGCGTATCAGAAGGCGATAAGGTGTTGGTGGATGGGCGGCATATTCGGCTTAATTTGGAAGCTAAACAGGCCTTACCTCGCATATTGATTTATCACAAGCAGGAAGGTGAAATCGTTAGTCGTGATGATCCTAATGGCCGTGCGAACGTGTTTGATAGCTTGCCAAAGTTGCGTGGACAAAAATGGGTTGCCATTGGGCGTCTAGATTTTAATACCAGCGGATTGCTCATTTTTACAACCTCGGGAGAGTTGGCAAATCGACTGATGCATCCCCGTTTTGAAGTGGAGCGTGAATATGCGGTGCGCGTGCAGGGCGCTTTGACAGAAGCACAAATGCGCCAAATGACGAAAGAAGGCATTGAGCTGGAAGATGGGCTTGTGCGCTTTGAGCAATTAAGCGATGAAGGGGGGGAGGGCTTTAATCATTGGTATCGTTTAGTGTTGAAAGAGGGGCGTAATCGCGTGGTACGACGTACCTTTGAGGCATTGGAACTCCCCGTCAGTCGATTGATGCGTATTCGTTTTGGCATGATTAACCTGCCGCCTCGCATTAAGCGCGGGATGATGACTGAATTGAGCGAAGCGCAAGTCAGGTCAATCCTTGAGTGGGTAGAGCTTCCTGCAGGCTACTTGGCACAATTGCCAAAAACACAAACTGCCAAGTTGGCGCGTGTTCGCCCTAGAAAAAATGAGATAGCGAGGAAGACGGATAATCGTTAGAATTCGCGGGGTTAAAAAGGGATGTTGTGCGGTGTATTCATCATGTTAGGGTTCATTAGGTAAGTTGAATGGAACAGCGAAATAATAAGACCATTATTTGCAGCGTATTTTTCTTGGATATTGTTGAATATTCGAAGAAATCGGTTGCTGGTCAGATTTCATTGAAGGAGCGTTTTAACGCCTTCCTTTCGATTGCTATTCGTGATGTTCCCGTTAATGACCGCATTATTTTAGATACGGGCGATGGTGCGGCAATTAGTTTCCTCGGCGACATTGAGGATGCTTTGCAGGCGGCATTGAGTATGCGTAGTAGTTTGCTGGGCGAAGGCGTACGCATGGAGCCAACATTGTTGGTGCGTATGGGAATTAATCTGGGGCCAGTCCGTTTGGTAAAAGATATCAACGGGCAGCCCAACATCGTTGGCGACGGAATTAATGTCGCACAACGGGTGATGGGTTTTGCTGATACGGGTCAGGTGCTCGTTTCGCGCTCTTATTACGATGCCGTGTCGCGCTTGTCTAGCGAGTATTCGGGCATGTTCCATTATCAAGGTTCGCGCACAGATAAGCATGTGCGTGAGCACGAGGTGTACGCTATTGGCTATCCTGGCGATTTCACTTCAACCCAACGTAGTGTTGCGTTGCAGGAACAAGTTGAACACAGCACAGGTTGGCATCATGTGCTTGCGCAATCACAAATTGTTTGGGCATCCGCCATTCATCAAATTGCTTTGTGGGAGCGCAGAGGGATTTCTGCTTTTAGACGCATCACGACACCGCAAAAAGTGGCGGTGTTGAGCGTGGCCGCGGTTTTTGCCTTTTCGATGATATTAGGAGTTTATAAATTAGCGCACCGTCCTGCGGTGCCAGCAGTTAAAAAGGTAGCAGGAGCAGTCTCCGAAAAACCAACATTGGCAATGAGTGCACCTGTAGCCGCTTCTGCGGTTGTGGTGGATGCGCAGAAAGCGGCTGAAAGCGAGGCGAATAAAAAAGTGCAGGGGGTCAAGCAGAGTTCGCGTGTGCGAACTCTAGCTGAAACAACGGGCGGGCCTGCTGTGGTGGGACTTTCCATTGTGCCTTGGGGGGAAGTTTATTTGGATGGTGTGCTGCAAGGCGTGAGTCCCCCTTTGCTTGAATTACAGGTTGTGTCAGGGCGACACAAGTTGGAAATTAGAAACTCTAGTTTCCCCGTATTAAAACAAACAATAAAAGCAAAGCCTGGCGAAAAAATAAAAATAAAACACAGTTTCAAATAAATTTGGATAGGAGTAATTGATGCAGGCGCGTAGTTTGTTGGTGGGATTGTTGTCACTTGTGTTGATGGGCTGCGGCACTGTGGATACGTGTAATGACGACAGGGGGGGGATTCGCTTGTTTGGCAAAGACCCTGTTGCACAAAAGTTAGACTTTGGGGTCAAGGAGTATGAAGAAGGCAACTACATTGCGTCGGTGAATGCCTTGCAGTCAGTATTAGAAACTAGGCTTGCTGGGAGTGATGATAAGGTAGACGCTTATAAGTATTTGGCTTTTATTCAATGTATTTCTGGGCGCGAGAGGTTGTGCAAAGATTACTTCCGAAAAATATTAGCGATACAGCCGAATTTTGAATTGACACCAGCAGAAGCAGGACATCCGTTATGGGGCTCCGCATTCCGCAGTGTTAAAGGAAAAAAATAAGTCATTTGAATATGTGGCACAAAATATGATTAAGCAACTTGGGCGTTATGAGGTAATCAGCGAACTTGGTCAAGGGGCGATGGGCGTCGTCTATAAGGCCAAGGATCCGCTGATTGACCGCGAAGTTGCCATTAAAACAATCAATTTAAGCTTGGCTCAAGAAGAGCGTGAAGAGTACGAGGCGCGTTTTTATCAAGAAGCTAAAGCGGCAGGCCGATTAAGTCATCCCAACATTGTCACTATCTATGATGTCGGTCGCAGTGATGATATTGCATACATTGCTATGGAATATCTACATGGTCGCGAGCTACGCGACATTTTGAATGACAATAAAATACTACCGATTAATCAAGTTTTAGATATCACTGCTCAAGTTGCACTAGGCTTGTCATATGCGCATGAACATCACATTGTTCATCGTGACGTAAAGCCATCTAACATTATGGTGGTCAGCGATGGGCATGTAAAAATTACCGACTTTGGCATTGCCCGCATGGCTTCTGCTGCCGTACGCACTCAAACAGGCATGGTGCTAGGCTCACCTAAATACATGTCGCCTGAACAAGTAATGGGTAAATTGACCGATCAGCGTTCGGATATTTTTTCTTTGGGCGTGATGCTGTATGAAATGTTGACGGGGCAAGCGCCCTTTATGGGCGAGAACGTTAACGCAATTATGTATCAAACGTTAAACGCGATACCTGTATCACCTAGTAATATTAATTCGAATGTGCCTGAGATGTTGAATTACATCGTCGCTAAAGCACTCGCCAAAGATTTGGACTCTCGTTATCAAAATTCCCGTGATTTCGCGAACGATTTGAGAGCCTGTCAGGCAGAACTTCCGAAGGAAATAGCAAAGTCTTCTGCTGGAACATCCGCCACTAGAGGAAATGGGAATTCAATTGATTCCTCAGTGCCTGCATTGGATTCATCTGATGAAGAATCTAAACCAGTCGTTGCACTTGGCTTGTCTACATCGTTTGATTCAACTGAAGCGACGATGAGATTAGCCGCTTTAACTGCCAGCAATGAAGATGTCGAAGAGTTTTCAAAAACCTTCCGCATGTCGCGTCCCAGTCTTGAAGTAATCAATCAATCTTCGCCTGTTGTTAATTCTCAATTGAATCCTAAACCTGTCATTACCTCTCCGCGCATTTCTTATCGGGAGCCTACAACGCCTACTGGTGGCTACTGGTTACTCGCAATTATTGCCCTAGTAGTCATTGGCTTGATTTCTACCATCGTTTTTTGACGGTTGTTACGCTCGTGACAGGCGCATCGCAACGTCACTTCAAAATACATTCCTCAAGAAGGCTTATTGCCTTTATTTTCATCAGCTATGCGCTTTTGTTGTATGCGCTCTCATCATTTGCATGGTTGCTAATTTGGAAAGTGTTAACGGCTGTCTTGGCGTTAAGTTTGTGTATTTATTTAGCGTTACGCGACGCGAACTTACGCATGCCGCATTCTTGTGTCGCATTTAGGCTGGAAGCTGAGAACAAAATCAGTCTGTTCTTGCGCAACGGTCAGCATGTGGCGGGTACTTTGAGTGCGCGATCATTGGTGACGACTTCAATCGTGATTTTGGTGTTGCGCTACAACGAGCAGGCGACAAGAACGATATTGGTGCTGCCAGATTCTATGAGTAATGATGCTTTTCGCCGCTTGCGAGTGACGCTCAAATGGAATTAATGAATTACTGTCGGAGGCGACAATATGGTGGTTTTTGCTTCTGGCAAAGTTGCAGGGTAATCCTTGCTAAAGTGTAAGCCTCGGCTTTCGTGGCGTAGCAACGCACTTTGAACGATGAGGTCGGCGGTTTGAACAAGATTGCGCAGTTCTAACAAATCTGCGCTGACGTGGAAATTTCGATAGTACTCATTGATTTCTTCGTGCAACAATTGAATGCGATGTTGTGCGCGTTGCAGTCGTTTTGTGGTGCGTACAATCCCAACGTAGTCCCACATAAAACGACGTAACTCATCCCAGTTATGCGAAATAACGACCTGCTCATCCGCATCGGTTACGCGACTCATATCCCAATTAGGAAGAGATTCGTGGTCGCTAGCGGATTGTTTCAATATATCTTGAGCCGCTGCATCCGCGAATACCAAACATTCCAGCAGAGAGTTGCTGGCTAAACGGTTCGCACCATGCAATCCGCTGTAAGCCGTTTCACCAATCGCATATAAATTGGCGACATCCGTGTGAGCCGCAAGGTCGGTTATTAATCCGCCGCAGGTAAAATGCATTGCGGGAACAACAGGAATAGCTTGCTTTGAAATATCTATTCCTAGGCTTAAGCAACGTTCGTAAATAGTAGGAAAATGTTCGCGTAAAAATGCTTCAGGCTGGTGAGAGATGTCGAGATAAACACAATCGAGACCGCGTTTTTTCATTTCATAGTCTATAGCGCGTGCCACCACATCACGTGGCGCCAGTTCGGCACGTTCATCATGCCAAGGCATAAATCGACTCCCATCAGGAAGTTTAAGGATTCCCCCTTCCCCCCTGACGGCTTCAGATATTAAAAATGATTTTGCATGGGGATGGAATAAGCAGGTAGGGTGAAATTGCATGAACTCCATATTTGCGACACGACATCCCGCCCGCCATCCCATGGCAATTCCATCTCCAGTGGCGGTATCGGGGTTGGTCGTATAGAGGTACACCTTGCCCGCCCCGCCCGTGGCTAGCACGGTGTAGTTGGCTGCAATGGTATGAACTTTGCCTTGCAATGTATTCAGTATGTAAGCACCGTGACAACGCGAATCGTCCTTGCCTAACTTTTTACCCGTAATTAAATCTACGGCGATGTGATGCTCAAAAATGGTTACATTGGGATGCGCACGCACTTTTGCCGCTAACGTTTGCTGTACTGCTTTTCCCGTTGCATCTGCAGCATGAATGATGCGGCGGCGACTATGTCCCCCTTCGCGGGTTAAATGAAAGTGCTTTCCAGAGTCATCCAATGAAAATGGTACGTTTTGGGAAATTAGCCAATCAATGGCGCGAGCACCATTTTCGATGACGAAACGGGTGGCAATAGGATCACACAAGCCAACGCCTGCCGTTTGAGTATCGCGAACGTGCTCTTCAATACTGTCTTCAGGGCTTTGAACTGCGGCAATTCCGCCTTGCGCCCAAACACTTGCGCCATCCAGCAATTGTTTTTTAGTAACGATAGCGATTTTTTGATGGTCAGCCAGTTTGAGTGCCAGCGATAAGCCAGCTAATCCGCTACCAATAATGAGAGTGTCGAAACGCAGCACGATGGAAAGTTGTGAGATGAACGAATGCGTGAACTATAGCAAACCCTAGCGCAAAACGACGAAGTGAACTAAATTTTATATGCATTGTCCATCCGTGCGTTACAAGCATGGCTGACTTCAGAACACTCATACGGTTATACTGGCGAACCCCACATCAAGTGGGTAATCAGTAGTCAGAATACTTAAAAACCGGGAAACGGCATGGGTGATAGGGAGGTCGATCAGCAATTGGTAGAGCGCGCGCAGCGCGGGGATAAGCACGCGTTTGAATTGTTGGTGGTTAAGTATCAGCGTCGATTGGGACGCCTGATTTCAAGGTTTGTGCGTAATAACGGCGAAGCCGAAGATTTGACACAAGATGCTTTTATTAAGGCTTATCGGGCGTTGCCTGCGTTTCGTGGTGACAGTGCTTTTTATACATGGCTGTACCGAATAGGTATTAATACAGCTAAAAACTATTTAACAACAAAGGGGCGTAAAGCGCCCACCTCAACAGCATTTGATGCCGAAGAGGCAGAAGCGTTTGAAGAGGCTTCTTTGTTGCACGAAGTGGCGACACCTGAAAATGAATTAATGAGCAAGCAAGTGGTCGAAGTGGTGAATGCATCTTTACAGCAGCTCCCTGAAGACTTACGTACTGCATTGACATTGCGTGAGATAGAAGGCTTGAGTTATGAAGAAATCGCGGCGGTGATGGGCTGCCCAATTGGAACGGTTAGATCGCGTATTTTCCGTGCGCGTGAAGTGGTGGCAACAAATTTGCGCCCATTACTGGGCACAAACGACGATAAAAGGTGGTGAGCATGAAAGAAAAAATCTCGGTATTGATGGATGGGGAAATGTTTGAGGATGACGCAGAATTATTCTTTGATAAGTTAAAACGCCATCCGCAGGCGAATCAAGATTGGGCGATGTATCACTTAATTGGAGATGTCTTGCGTCAGCCAGAACATATTCATCGTGATGTGAGTGCGGCTTTTCATGAGCGGTTGCAGGCCGAGCCTACCGTTCTGGCTCCGCAAAGTCGAGCGCCGCAACGAATGAAACATTACGCATTAACTGCGGTAGCCTCGGTAATGGCGCTGGCATTGGTGGCATGGATGTCACTTCAGATTGATCAGGAACCTGCGCCGCAATTGGCTTCTGTGCAACAAAGTGACAATGTGGTGCGTCCTGCTTCCTATCAGTCGAGTGATTACCAATCAAATGATTATTTGATGGCGCATCAAGAATTTTCACCCAGCGCAGATGTGCAAGGCGCGGCTTCTTATATCCATAGCGTGGAAGTCAAATAGTGATCGCTCCCACTTCTAAATGGCGCACGTATTTGGCGCTGACTTGCTTGTCTGCTTTTAATGTACAGGCCGATCCTTTGATGTCAGACGCAGAGTGGTTGCGTACCATGGTGTTCGCCGCACATCAAACAAACTTTAGCGGTGTGGTCGTGTATCAATCAGGCGGGCGCGTGGAGATGTCTCGCATTACCCATGTCTCCGATGGCGATGGTGAGCATGAGCGGATGGAGGGATTGGAGGGTGAGCGTCGTGAAGTGATTCGCAACAACGATAAGGTGCGCGTCTATTTGGGCGATCAAAAAGTAAGGGTGGAAAATCGACGCGGGCATCGTGTATTTCCCTCTTTGTTGCCAGAGCAAATGCAAGCCTTGAAAGAGAATTACTTAATTACTCAAAGTGAAGAAGATAGGATTGCCGAATATCATGCGCACACAGTGGTGTTTCAGCCTAAAGATAATTTGAGGTATACCCGCAAGATGTGGGCGCATAGCGAGTCTGGCCTATTATTAAAGGCGGTCGTATTGGATGAGCATGGTCGCATCATTGAGCAGCAAGCCTTTTCTCAAATAAAAATTGGCGGCAAGGATATTGATCGTAAGTGGATTAAGCCAAGCGAGGATGATGCGCTGCACTTGGCGCGCCATCTTGAGCAGGCGTCGCATTCGGGAGTTGAAAGTATCGTAAGTGGCTGGCAGGCCGATGCGATTCCCGTAGGTTTCAAGAAACTGTTCGAGTTGCGCAGGAGCATTTCTGATAAAAAAATTCCTGTCGTACAAATGGTTTATTCGGATGGCCTTTCAGGTATTTCGATATTTATTGAAAAAGTCAGTCAAGCACCTACAAAAGCGGGGCTTTCGGGGCAGGGCGCAGTGCATGTGTACAACCGCTTGGTGGGCGATTATTTGGTGACGGTGGTCGGTGAAGTGCCGCCACGCGTGGTGATTCAAGTCGCCGATTCAGTACGCTACGCAGGGGGCTGATATGCTTGAAATGCGTGCGCGAGTCATCAAGGTAACAGGAAACTATGCGGATATTAGCCCGCTTAATGTTGGTTGCGGCCAATGCAATAGCGCGAATGGTTGTGGGAGCGGCAAGCTGACCAAGGTATTTTGTAGTAATGAATTACGCACTTTTTTAGTGCTCAACGAGGCGGGCGCGCAAGTCGGAGACGAGGTGAATGTAGCATTGCCCGATGGCATGTTGCTTCGCAGTTCGTGGCGTATCTATATATTGCCTTTGTTGCTTATGTTTGCTTTGGGAGTGCTAGGTTCAAGCTTGGCTACGGATACGCCCAGCCGTGATGGTTATGCTGTGGTGGGTTCAATGTTGGGATTATTGATTGGTTTTCTATTCGCTAAACAATTTTCAATCACAAGCGACGCTCAAGCTGTCCTACATTCCATCATTAAATCCTAATCAAACTCTAAATTTCTCAAGACTTTTCTTCAAGGAGTGAACATGCTGAAGCGATTGAGTTTAGTCGTTGTTGCAACGTTAATGTCGAGTGTGCTGTGGGCTAAAGAGTTGCCAGACTTTACGGAACTTGTGGAAAAACAAGGTGCGGCTGTGGTGAATGTCAGCACCACACAAGCGGTGCAGACTCAAGCGGGACTACAAGGCTTGCCCAATTTGCCAGAGAACGAAGCATTTAATGAATTTTTCAAACACTTCGCACCGCAAATGCCGCGTGAACAAGAGTCACAATCATTAGGTTCTGGATTCATTATTAGTGCCGATGGTTATATTTTGACGAATGCACATGTAGTGGATCGTGCTGACAAAATTACTGTTCGTTTGTCAGATAAGCGCGAGTTTAAAGCCAAAATTATTGGCACGGATAAACGCACCGATGTGGCACTGCTAAAAATTGAGGCAACAGCCTTGCCTAAAGTGAATTTAGGGAATCCCGATTTGCTTAAAGTGGGTGAATGGGTATTGGCCATTGGCTCGCCTTTTGGCTTTGACAGCAGTGTGACCGCAGGCATCGTGAGTGCCAAAGGACGTTCCTTGCCGCAAGAAAACTTTGTTCCCTTCATTCAAACTGACGTAGCGATCAATCCCGGTAATTCGGGTGGCCCCCTGTTCAATATGCGTGGCGAAGTGGTTGGCATTAACTCGCAAATTTATAGTCGTTCAGGCGGCTATATGGGTTTGTCTTTCTCGATTCCTATTGATGTGGCGATGGAAGTAGTGAATCAATTGCGCGCTTCTGGCAAAGTAACGCGAGGCCGTATTGGCATCAGCATTCAAGAAGTAACCCGTGAATTGGCCGATTCATTTGGGCTCTCCAAGCCAAATGGCGCATTGATTTCGGGCGTAGAGAAAGGTGGCCCCGCAGATAAAGCAGGCGTGTTGCCAAGTGATGTCATTCTTAAATTTGATGGCAAGCTGGTCACTAATTCAGTTGATTTGCCACGCATGGTGGCGGCTACCAAACCAGGCAGTAAAGCAACGGTGCAAGTCTGGCGCAAAGGGGCGGCATTAGACATTTCACTGGTGGTGGGTGAGATTAAAGAGGGTGCAGCAAAATCCATGCAAAGTGAGGCCAAGACTGAACAAGCGATGACGCCAAGTATGCTCCGATTGGGTTTGAGTGTGATCGACTTGAGTGCCGCGCAAAAGGCCGAATTGCAAGTATCGGGTGGCGTGTTGATTGATGACTTGAAAGGTGGGGCGGCGCGCAGCGAGTTGCAACGCGGCGATGTTATTTTGGGTATTGGCAACATTGAAATTCGCAACGTCGATCAATTCAATGAAATTCTGAAAAAAGTCCCGCAAGGCAAGAGTATTGCATTATTGATTCGTCGCAATGATGGCGCGCTGTATGTCCCCATCCGCCTTGACGATAAACCTTAACCTCAAGGTCTGTCCGCGTAAGCCCGTAAAATCGGCTAAAATCCGCGCCTCTCGCAACCCCTGCATTGTCCCGCCTATGCAAGCTAATAACGGATTGAGGCCTGCGCTCTCTAGTTGAGAGCGCAGGCTAGGGTGGGACAGTGGAATTTTATAAAAGAGCCTCATGCAACATATCCGTAATTTCTCCATCATCGCCCATATAGATCACGGTAAATCTACGCTGGCGGATCGCATCATTCATCTTTGCGGCGGCTTGTCTGACCGTGAAATGGAGGAGCAAGTGCTGGATTCGATGGACATCGAACGTGAGCGCGGCATCACCATCAAAGCCCAAACTGCTGCCTTGAATTACAAAGCGCGTGACGGTCAGATTTACAACCTCAACTTAATTGATACACCTGGACATGTGGACTTCTCTTATGAAGTTTCGCGTTCGCTTTCGGCCTGTGAAGGCGCGTTACTTGTAGTGGATGCTTCACAAGGTGTTGAGGCGCAAACCGTGGCGAACTGCTACACCGCGCTGGATCTTGGCGTGGAAGTTGTCCCCGTCTTAAATAAAATTGATTTGCCATCGGCCAATCCAGACAATGCCATCGCTGAAATTGAAGATGTCATCGGTATTGATGCGCACGATGCCGTGCACTGTTCGGCCAAAACAGGCTTGGGTGTGCAAGAGGTGATTGAGGCGATGATTGCCAAAGTGCCTGCCCCGAAAGGGGATGTCACCGCGCCTTTACAGGGGCTCATTATTGACTCGTGGTTTGATAATTATGTGGGCGTGGTGATGTTGGTGCGCATTGTGAATGGCACCCTCAAGCCCAAAGAAAAAATCTTGTTCATGGCAAATGGCGCGCAACATCTCACTGAAAACTTAGGCGTGTTCACCCCCAAATCGCAGTCCCGCGAATCTTTATCAGCGGGGCAAGTGGGCTTTGTGATTGCAGGCATTAAAGAGTTAAAAGATGCCAAGGTGGGCGACACCATTACCTCGTTGTCGCGTCCCGCAAGCAGTGCGCTTCCGGGCTTCAAAGAAGTGCAGCCGCAAGTGTTTGCAGGCTTGTTTCCCGTCGAATCCAATCAGTATGAGGCGCTACGTGACTCCTTGGAAAAGCTCAAACTTAACGATGCATCGCTGTTATATGAACCTGAAGTGTCACAAGCACTAGGCTTTGGATTTCGTTGTGGCTTTCTTGGTTTATTGCACATGGAAATTGTGCAAGAGCGTCTAGAGCGCGAGTTCGACATGGACTTGATTACCACTGCGCCTACCGTCATTTACGAAGTGGTGATGCGAGATGGCAGCATTTTGATGGTGGACAATCCTTCTAAATTGCCTGACATGTCAAAAGTGGAAGAGATACGCGAGCCGATTGTGGATGTGAATTTGTATATGCCCCAAGAATATGTGGGCGCGGTGATTACGCTGTGCACGCAAAAGCGCGGTCTGCAAAAAGATATGAGTTACCACGGTAAGCAGGTGTTGCTGAAATATGAAATGCCGATGGGCGAAATCGTCATGGATTTTTTTGACAAGCTGAAGTCGGTGTCGCGCGGCTATGCTTCGATGGATTACGAGTTCAAAGAATATCGCGCAGCGGATGTGGTAAAGGTGGATATTCTAATCAACAGCGAAAAAGTGGATGCACTGTCCATCATTGTGCATCGGGCAAATAGCCAGCATCGCGGCCGTGAAGTGGCGTCAAAGATGCGCGAATTGATTCCGCGACAAATGTTTGATGTGGCGATTCAAGCAGCGATTGGCGCCAACATTATTTCCCGTGAAAACGTAAAGGCGATGCGTAAAAACGTGCTGGCTAAATGTTATGGCGGTGACATTTCGCGCAAACGCAAACTGTTGGAAAAGCAGAAGGCCGGTAAGAAGCGCATGAAGCAAGTGGGTAACGTAGAAATCCCGCAAGAGGCTTTCTTGGCCATCTTGCGTGTTGATGATAAATAAGTGGAGCTGTAAAAATGACGTTTGCACTGATTCTGTTTTCACTATTGCTGCTCACGGGGCTAGTTGGGTTGCTAGATCGCTTTGTGTTGCGTGCGCAACGCATGGCGGGTAGCAAAGAGCCTTGGTGGGTAGAGTATTCCAAGAGTTTCTTCCCCGTTATCCTCGCGGTATTTGTGTTGCGTTCCTTTGTGGTTGAACCCTTCAAAATCCCCTCCAGCTCAATGGTGCCCACCTTGCACGTGGGGGACTTTATCTTGGTCAATCGCTATACCTACGGTCTGCGTTTGCCTATCGTGAATAAAAAAATCGTTGAAATAAATCAACCGCAACGCGGCGATGTGATGGTGTTTCATTACCCGAATGAGCCCACCATTGATTACATCAAGCGGGTGGTTGGCGTGCCAGGGGATGAGTTGATTTATCGCGACAAACAGTTGTGGGTGAATGGTGTGGAGCAGTTGAAGCAGCGCGGTGAGGATTACAACTTCCTTGAAAGTGGGTTGAATTTTGTGCACACCGAACAGTACACCGAAAACCTGACAGGCAAGCAGCATGCAGTGTTACTTAACCCCGATATGCCCTCGATTCATTTGGCTAACGTGGATGAATTTCCGTTGCACGAACAGTGCAGTTATAGTGCGCAAGAAATGCGTTGTACCGTACCCGCAGGTCATTATTTTATGATGGGTGACAATCGCGACAACAGCCGAGACAGTCGTTATTGGGGGTTTGTGCCGGATGAACTGATTGTGGGTAAAGCATTTTTTATCTGGATGAATTTCGGTGAATTGAAGCGTGTCGGTTTGAGCATTAATTAAGTCATGAGAGGAATTGCAATGAAAGATTTTGGCAAACAACAACGCGGCGTGAGTTTTATGGGCTTCATTCTGTTGGTGGCGCTGGGATTATTCCTCGTCATATTGGGCATAAAAACAGTGCCGGCGTATATTCAAAACGCACAAATCGCATCTATTATGCAGACGATTGCGAGTGATTCGGTGCTGCAATCTAGCTCGATTAAAGACATTAAAGCGGCGTACGACAAACGCGCGAGCCTGAACGACATTGATGATGTGACTGCTGAAGACATTGAAATTGATCAAGAGGGAGGCTCGTTAAAGTTAAGCGCTTCCTATAAAAAAACGATTCCTGTGGCAGGCAATGTCAGCCTCTTGCTTGAGTTCAATCCAAGCAGCAAGTAATTACCTGAATGAAACGCGCGGCACTGTGTCGGCAAATTAACTATCAATTTGCACAGCCCGTTCTGTTGCAGCGTGCGCTCACGCATCGCAGTTACAGCTCGGGGCATAACGAGCGGTTGGAGTTTTTGGGCGATAGCGTTCTCAATTGCGTGATTGCCAAGTATTTGTTTCTCACTTTTCCTGAATTGAACGAAGGCGATTTGTCGCGCCTGCGTTCCAACTTGGTGAACCAGCACACACTCGCTTTAATCGCTCACCAATTGAATCTAGGTACATGTTTAGCGTTGGGTGAAGGCGAGCTGAAGAGCGCGGGAGCGAGTCGCCCGTCTATTTTGGCAGATGCATTAGAAGCAATTTTTGGTGCGGTATTATTGGATGCCGATTTCGCTGCGGCGGAAAAAGTGGTATTGGGTTTGTATGTTCCCTTCATTGCAAAAACAGATTTGGCGACGCTTGGGAAGGACGCTAAAACATTGTTACAAGAGTATTTGCAAGGCCGAAAAATAGCACTGCCGCAATACACCATCCTGCACATTAAGGGGGAAGCGCACGCACAGACTTTTGTGGTGTCGTGTGTCATCAGCAAACTGAATATCACCAGCCAAGGCGAGGGCGCAACCCGTCGCCTTGCCGAACAAGTTGCCGCAGAAGCGGCCTATAAGAGAATAAAACCATGACCGAAACTCAAAACACCCACAGCGGTTTTATCGCCATTGTGGGGCGCCCCAACGTAGGTAAATCGACTTTACTCAATCATCTCATTGGGCAAAAAATTAGTATCACCTCGCGTAAGGCGCAAACGACACGCCATCGCATCACTGGCATTCTGACGGAAGATAAAACGCAATTCGTTTTCGTGGATACACCAGGCTTTCAAACACAGCACACCAATGCACTTAATCGTGGCATGAATCGCGTGGTGACGAACAGTTTGCGTGAGGTGAATGTGGTGTTGTTCGTGTTGGAAGCGCGCCAGTTTGATGAGCGAGACAAGCAAGTGTTGGAATTGTTACCGAAGGATCGTCCCGTTATTTTGGTCATCAACAAGGCCGACTTGATGCAAGATAAAAATGAGCTGCTGCCCTTTATTCAAGAGATTGCAGCCTTGCGACATTTTGCGGCCATCGTGCCAGTGAGCGCGCGCCAAGATAAACATCTGGATACCCTGCTAGATGCGATTCGTCCCTTCCTGCCAGAAGGCGAACACCTGTATGCTGAAGATGACATCACCGATCGTAACGAACGCTTTTTGGCGGCGGAAATGTTACGCGAAAAAGTATTCCGTTTTACGGGCGATGAGTTGCCTTACTCCGTGAGCGTCATCATCGAGCAATTCCAAATGGAAGGAAAAATGCGCCGTATTCATGCCGCCATCTTGGTAGATAAAGACGCGCACAAAGCCATGCTCATCGGCAGCAAAGGTGAAAAGCTCAAGGAAATTGCCACCCAAGCACGTCTTGATATGGAAAAACTTTTTGATGGGAAAGTGTTCCTCGAAGTATTCGTCAAAGTACGCAGCGGCTGGGCAGACAGCGCGCAGATGTTGAAGTCATTGGGGTATGAGTAACTCCAAACAACGCATGCAGGATGAACTCTCCTTCGTCCTGCACAATTACCCGTTTCGCGAAACCAGTTTGGTTATTGAGGTGTTCAGCCGACAGCACGGGCGCGTGCCATTGGTGGCGCGCGGTGCGCGCCGACCCCGTTCAGTACTGCGTGGATTGCTGATGAGTTTTCAGCCGCTTAATTTGAGTTGGTTTGGCAAGCACGAGTTGCGCACACTGCACAGTGCCGAATGGCAGGGCGGTCAACCGCAATTGCAAGGTACGGCACTGTTGTGCGGGTTTTATCTGAATGAGCTTATTTTGAATTTGATGGCGCGCGACGACCCTCACCCCAGCTTGTTTGACTATTATCGGCAGACCTTGCAACGACTTGCCCAAGAGACGGATCACGCATTCACTTTGCGTTGTTTTGAAAAACACATGT
This sequence comes from Sideroxydans sp., assembly GCA_036171075.1. Taxonomy (GTDB): domain Bacteria; phylum Pseudomonadota; class Gammaproteobacteria; order Burkholderiales; family Gallionellaceae; genus Sideroxyarcus. The sequence goes on from JAVHQJ010000235.1 coordinate 59,286, forward strand.
TGCAAGCGTTAGGCTATGCGTTGTCTTTAGAGCGCGAGGCAGGCAGCGACAAACCCATTGTGCCGACACTTACCTACCGCTATATACTCGAACGTGGCGCGATACTCGAAACCCCCGATGTCACGCAAGGCATGTCGATAGCAGGTAAAACCCTGTTGGATATGGCGGCGGACGATTACCGTGACGTGAATAGCGCGCGACAAAGCAAGCAATTGATACGCATGTTGCTTGACTATTATTTAGCAGGAAAGCCATTGCATACGCGTGAACTAATGAGGGATTTACAAAAAATATGATCAAGCTTGGACTGAATATCGACCACATCGCCACCTTGCGCCAAGCGCGTGGCGCACGCTATCCCAACCTAATACGTGCCGCACTCATTTGCGAAGAAGCGGGCGCAGATGCCATCACCATTCATTTACGCGAAGACCGTCGCCACATCCAAGATGCTGATGTGAATGTGCTGCGCGGCATGTTGCAAACGCGTATGAACCTTGAATGTGCGGTGACTGACGAGATGATAGATAACGCAGTGCGCGTGAAACCCCATGACATCTGCCTCGTTCCCGAGAAGCGTGAAGAGTTGACCACCGAGGGCGGTTTAGATGTCATCAAATACTTTGCTGCGGTACAACGCGCTACACAACGCTGCACCGAAGCAGGCATTCGCGTATCACTTTTCATCGACGCAGATGAAAAGCAATTAGATGCTGCCAAAAAAGCAGGCGCACCCGTCGTGGAAATTCATACGGGAAAATATGCCGACGCCGATAGCATCCCGACACGTGATGTAGAACTGGCGCGTATTCAACGCGCTGTTGCTTACGGTCACAGCATCGGTCTGCAAGTGAATGCGGGGCACGGCCTGCACTATCACAACGTACAAGCTATCGCCGCCATCCCGCATATCGCCGAGTTGAACATCGGCCACGCTATCGTCGCCGAGGCCCTATTCATTGGGCTGGAGCAGGCCGTGAAAAAGATGAAGGCGCTTCTTGTTCGATGATTGCAGGCATCGGTACTGACATCGTTGCAGTAGCGCGCATTGAAGCGGCGATGGCGCGTCATGGCGCACTCTTTGCGCACAAGATATTAAGTGCCAGCGAGTTGCTTGAATTTTCCACGACGACGCAACCTGCCCGTTTTTTAGCCAAGCGTTTCGCAGCTAAAGAAGCGTTTTCCAAAGCCACCGGGCAAGGATTACGTCACCCCGTGAGCATGCGCAATCTCACCGTCAGTCATGACGATTTAGGTAAGCCACTTTTCCTGTTTGATGCCGAACTCAAACAGCGTCTCGATGAATTAAACATCTCACAGCACCATTTAAGTATCAGCGATGAGCGCGATACAGCCGTGGCCTTTGTGATTCTTGAAAGGAAAAATTGATGGGTAACGGGCCAGTGATGTTGGATGTGTTGGGCAAGACGCTTACGCCTGAAGATGAGGTGCGCTTGCGTCATCCTCTGGTCGGCGGCGTTATTTTGTTCTCGCGCAATTACGAATCGCCCACTCAACTCGCTGCCCTCACTGCCCGTATCCGCGAGTTACGCACACCGCCCTTATTAATTTCGGTTGATCACGAAGGCGGCCGAGTGCAGCGCTTTCGCGAAGGTTTTACACGCATTCCACCTATGCGTGAATTAGGCAAAGCCTATGACGAAAATCCGAAGCACGCGAAGCATTTGGCGCAGCAAGTGGGTTATGTGATGGCTGCCGAATTGCGCGCCTGCGGTGTTGATTTTAGTTTTACCCCCGTGTTGGATGTGGATTACGGCGCGAGCAGTGTGATTGGTGATCGCGCTTTCCATACTGAACCCAACGTCATTTCCGAGTTGGCGCACAGCCTGTTGATGGGCCTAAGAGAGGGCGGTATGCCAACGGTGGGTAAGCATTTTCCAGGGCATGGTTTTGTGTGTGCCGATTCGCATTTGGAAATTCCTGTGGATGAGCGCAGCTATACCGACATCGAACTTTGCGACCTGATTCCCTTCCGTCAGATGGTGAAGTTTGGGCTGACTGCGGTGATGCCTGCGCATGTGATTTATCCCAAAGTCGATGCACGTCCAGCGGGTTTCTCTAAAGTGTGGCTGAAAGATATTTTGCGTGGTGAATTGGGTTTTGAGGGCTGCATTTTCAGTGATGACTTGAGTATGGAAGGCGCCACCGTGGCGGGCAGTATTGTGCAGCGCGCGGAAGCTGCGCTACAGGCCGGTGCGGATATGGTGTTGGTGTGCAACAAACCTGACTTGGCGGATGAATTGCTAGCAGGATTGCAGTGGGACATGCCCGTTACCAGCAAGGCGCGCCTCGCGCAGATGCATGGCAAGCCTCACCCCAAAATGTTGGCGCAGTTGCACGAAGATGCCGCGTTCATCAAAGACCTGCAAGACATCAGTAAAATCGGCGTGAGCACAGGCGTTTTACCCTTGGTTTGAAGGCCTCTGTGCACTTACCGTAGAGGGAAACTAAATGCGATAATCCGCACCATTAAATTTCCAAAAAATTGTGCTGGGCGCTATGAGTGAATTCCAATTAAGTTTATTAAGTATTGGCGTAGTCGTGATTGTCGCGGTCTATAGCTACGGACGCTGGCAACAGTGGCGTTATCAACGCAGTGTGAATAAGCCTGACCTATCCGACGTGCGCGATTCCTTACGTAGTCCCGTGATGGACGAAGCGCAAGTCAATCCCTCATCCGCTTCTGAAGCCACACATTTCATTCCCACATCCAATGCTGACACGGATGCCAAACTAGATGAGCGAACTGACTACATTGTTCATTTCATTCTCAAATTCCCTTTAACTGCACAAGCCTTAGATGGCTTTTGGGCGCGTCGTTTTGATTACAGCAAGACCGTGCAAACTATTGGTTGCAACGCCGCAACAGGGGCATGGGAGCGTGTCATTCCCGAAGGGCGCATTTCCTATTCCGAATTCAAAGTGGGCTTGCAACTGGTGGATAGAAATGGCGCGATAAGCGACACGCGCCTCGCTGACTTCCGCGAGTTATTGGGTGAGATTGGACGCAAGCTGGAAGCGGACTTGACCCTGCCTATGGTGGAAAGCGCCATGGAGCGCGCGCGCGAGTTAGATAAATTTTGCGCAGAAGTGGATCAAATTGTAGGTATCAACATCGTACCCAATAGTGAACGTGTTTTATTTGGTGGCGAGTTGGCGAATACATTGCAGACAGTGGGCATGAGCTTGCAGGCGGATGGCACTTTCCATCAATTTGATAGCGAGGGCGCCACCCTCTTTACCTTAAGTAGTGCGGAAGGTATTCCGTTCCAGCACCACACGCTCGATCAAATGCAGGTGGGTAATTTAACTTTGTTATTGGACATACCTCGCGTACAAGACCCCGTCATTCATTTTGATGAGATGACCATGTTGGCGATGGAAGTGGCTAGCATTTTGCGTGCAAGTTTGGTGGATGATCAGCGCGTTATTTTGAGCAAAGGCGCGATTGAAAAAATGCGTGCGCAGATTGAAACTGTGCTGCAACGTATGCAGGCTGGCGGTGTGATAGCGGGTAGTGAAACCGCGTTGCGGCTGTTTCCCTAAATGTCCGTAGAGCAACGCATCACACAACTGCGCGCCGAGTTGGAGCGGCACAACCAAGCCTATTACGTGCTCGATGCGCCCAGCATTCCTGATGCGGAATACGACAAACTGTTTCGCGAACTGCAAACCCTCGAAGCACAACATCCACAACTCATCACGCCTGATTCCCCTACGCAACGTATCAGTGGCAAAGTGCTAGAAGGCTTTGTGCCTGTGCAGCATGCCGTGCCTATGCTGTCTATCCACACCGAGACGGATACCGAATCTAGCGGGGCGGCTAATTTTGATGCGCGTGTAAAAAATGCGCTGGATGTGCAAGGCGGCGAAATTGAATACAACTGCGAACTCAAATTTGATGGCCTTGCCATCAATTTGCGCTACGAGCATGGCATCTTGGTGCAAGCCGCCACGCGCGGTGACGGTGAGACGGGCGAAGACGTGACACAGAACATTCGCACGATCAAATCTATTCCATTGCGTTTGCAAAATTGCAACGTGGAGGTATTGGAAGTGCGCGGTGAGGCGTATATGGCACGCAAAGAGTTTAATCAGTACAACGATCGGCAACGCGCGTTGGGTTTGCCCACCTTGGTTAATCCACGCAACGCGGCGGCTGGCACGATACGTCAGTTAGATCCCGCACTTTCTGCCAAGCGCCCCCTGTCATTTTTTGCTTATGGATTAGGCGAAGTAAAGGGCTGGACACTACCTGCCACGCACAGCGCCCTGTTGGATGCCTTGCAATTATTTGGACTGCCTGTGTGTCAGGTGCGCGAAGTAGTGCGTGGCGCAGCCTCACTCGCCGCTTTTCATCAACGTGTGGCGGCGCTGCGTGATGAGCTGCCTTTTGATATTGACGGCGTGGTGTACAAAGTGAATGGCCGCGCCATGCAAGCCGAGCTGGGTTTTGTATCGCGCGAACCGCGCTGGGCGGTAGCGCACAAATTCCCGGCGGAAGAACAACTCACCACCGTGCGCGACATCGAGATACAAGTTGGGCGCACGGGCAAACTGACGCCCGTGGCCAAACTTGAGCCAGTGTTTGTGGGCGGTACAACGGTGAGCAACGCCACGCTGCATAACGAAGGCGAGATACGCCGAAAAGATGTGCACATCGGCGATACCGTGATCGTGCGGCGGGCAGGGGATGTTATTCCTGAAGTGGTGGGCGTATTGCCTGAAAGAAGGCCAGCGCATGCACGTGCGTTTGTAATGCCGACCACCTGCCCTGTGTGTGGCAGCCATGTGGTGCGCGCAGAAGATGAAGCGGATGCGCGTTGTTCGGGTGGGCTGTTTTGCGCTGCGCAACGCAAGCAAGCTATTTTGCATTTCGCCAGTCGGCGTGCCATGGATATTGAGGGTCTGGGCGATAAATTAGTCGAGCAATTAGTCGATGAAAATCTGATTCACTCGCTCCCTGATTTGTATCGTTTAGATAAACCTACGCTGGCGGCGCTGGAGCGCATGGCGGATAAAAGCGCGCACAACATTGTGGCGGCGTTAGAGAAAAGCAAACGCCCAACCTTGGCACGGTTTATCTTTGCTTTAGGCATTCGTAATGTGGGTGAGACCACCGCCAAAGATTTGGCGCGCTTCTTTGGGTCGCTGTCCAATGTGCAGGCAGCCGATACCGCTGCTTTGCAGCAAGTGCCCGATGTCGGACCGATTGTGGCGCAAAGCGTGTTTGATTTTTTCCGCGAAACGCATAACGTAGAAGTCATTGCTGATTTGTTGGGCGCGTGCGGATTAGAGGTGCAAGAAAGCGCAGGCAGCAGTGCGCAAGTCTTACCCCTCACAGGCAAAACGTATGTGCTGACAGGGACACTGCCGAACATGAGCCGCGATGAAGCCAAGTCACGTTTGGAAGCCTTGGGGGCAAAAGTAGCGGGCAGTGTTTCCAAGAAAACCGATTGCGTGGTGGCGGGCGCAGAAGCGGGTAGCAAATTAGATAAAGCACGCGAATTGAATGTGCGGGTGTGGGATGAGGCGGTCTTGCTGCAACATCTAAACGAATGGGAAAGATCAGTTTTTAAGGGCGAATATGAAAACTAAAATCACCAAAGCGGTATTTCCAGTGGCGGGATTAGGGAGTCGTTTTTTACCGGCCACCAAGGCCACGGCAAAAGAGATGTTGCCTGTGGTGGATAAACCGCTCATTCAATACGCGGTAGAAGAAGCCGTGGCAGCGGGCATTACCGACATGGTGTTCATCACGGGGCGGCACAAGCGCGCCATCGAAGATCATTTCGACAAAGCGTATGAATTGGAAGCCACGCTGGAAGCCAGTGGCAAGCGAGAGTTGCTACGTATCGTGCAACAAGTCGTGCCCAAGCATGTGAACTGCATCTACATTCGTCAAGCTGAACCGCTAGGGCTGGGGCATGCGGTGTTGTGCGCACAGCCGGTCATTCAGGACGAGCCTTTTGCCGTGTTGCTAGCGGACGATTTGATTGATGGCGAGCCGCCTGTGATGCGTCAAATGGTGGATGTTTTTGCGCAACATCAATGTTCTATTTTGGGCGTGCAAGATGTACCGCGCGCGCATACCAAGCAATACGGCATTGTGGCAAGCAGCCCGCTGTCATTGAATTTGGAAAAAGTGAGCAGCATTGTCGAGAAGCCGCATCCCAATGTGGCGCCATCCACCTTGGCGGTGGTGGGTCGCTATATTTTGACGCCGCGTATTTTTCATCATCTGCAACAAGTGCAAGCGGGGGCGGGCGGTGAAATACAACTGACCGATGGCATTGCCGCACTGATGAGCGAAGAGCCATTACTCGCCTATCGCTATCGCGGCATTCGCTATGACTGCGGCTCAAAATTAGGTTATCTCAAAGCGCAGGTTGCGTTTGGTTTGAAACACGAAGAGTTGCGCGACGAATTTGCCGCGTATCTGCAAATGGTGAGCTGACCATGAACAAGCTTGAAGCGCGACGTGTGCTTGCCGATGCGGAAATGCTCTTTAGCGCCGAGTCAGTGCAGAGTGCATTACAACGCGTGGCGCAACAAATTAACGCGCAACTAGCCGATCAACATCCGCTGGTGTTGTCGGTGATGGGCGGTGCGGTGGTATTCAGCGGGCAATTGTTACCTCTGTTGAACTTCCCACTCGACTTCGATTACCTGCACGTGTCGCGTTACGGTGATGAAAAGCAGGGTGGTGAATTGCAATGGAAAGTAGCCCCACGCGAAAATGTGCGCGGCAAAGTGGTGTTGGTGTTGGACGACATTTTGGACGAAGGCTACACCATGTATGCGATTCAACAACGCGTCATGGAATTGGGCGCAACGCAATTTTATTGCGCCGTATTTGCCGACAAAATTCACGGCAAAGCCAAACCTATTCAAGCAGATTTTGTGGGCTTGGAATTACCGAATCGCTTTGTATTTGGTTACGGTATGGATATTCACGGCGCATGGCGTAATTTGCCGGCGATTTATGCGGTGAGGGAATAGGATTCAGGATTCAGGATTCAGGAAAACTGCAGTGCCGCATTTAACGCAATCCTAAATTTTAGTAAATGAGCTTCATCAGGCTGTTGCATGGGGTAGGGATCGATTCGTCAGCGGTTCGAAAAACAAGGTTTTTCACCGAGTCCTCCCCCACCCCAGCCCTCCCCCGTTGGGAGAGGGAGTTGGCTCTACGTAGCGCTGGGTTTAGTCCCTCTCCCAACGGGGGAGGGATTAGGGTGGGGGAGGACTCGGTGAAGATTCCTAGCCTCGTTTTGAGGAATGATTTGTATTTAAGCCCATGCAAAAGTCTGATGAACCACAAAGGAGTTTCAAATGCTAGCAATCATCGGCGGTACCGGTCTTAACCAACTGGGTAATCTTAAAATTACGCATCGGCAAGTGATGCGTACTCCCTTTGGCGAACCGTCTGGGCCGCTCACGTTCGGCACGATTAACGAACACGAGGTGATGTTCATCGCGCGTCACGGCTATGGTCACACCATCCCGCCGCACATGGTCAACTACCGCGCCAACTTATGGGCGCTACGCGACCAAGGCGCGAAGCGTGTCATCGCCGTGGCGTCGGTGGGCGGTATTCGTGCCGACTTAATCCCGGGTACGTTAGTCGTGCCCAGTCAAATTATTGATTACACGCATGGGCGCGCCTTCACCTACTTTGATGGACGTGAACAGTCTGTGACGCATATTGATTTCACCCTGCCCTACACCGAAGCGTTACGCCAAAAAATCTTGCTGGCCGCGCATCACGCAGGCGAAACCTGCGTTGACGGTGGCGTATATGCGGCCACCCAAGGGCCACGTTTAGAAACCGCCGCAGAGATAAATCGATACGAGGGGGACGGTGCAGACATGGTGGGGATGACAGGTATGCCAGAAGCCGCCTTGGCGCGCGAACTCGGAGTGGAGTACGCCAACATCGCTGTGGTGGTGAATTACGCAGCGGGACGTGGCACTAGCAAGCAAGCGATTGCTTTAGATGAAATTGGCACGTTCGCACAACCTGCCATGGCGCGTGTGCGCAAAATTTTAGAGGGTGTGGTGGAGCGCTACGACAATTAAGCTGAAATCAAAGCGCCCTCCGCAGATTGAATAGCCTGCAAAACTTGCATTGGGCGTTGGGTTTTTAATCTGCGTGAATCTGCGTGAATCTGCGAAATCTGCGCTTAAGTTTTTGTGGTGCATCAAAGTGAAGGAAAGGCCATCAGTCATGTCCGTTAGAGAAGTCCTGCGTATGGGCGATGTGCGCTTGTTGCAGCGCGCCGAACCCATCACCAATTTTGGCAGTCGTGAGTTGCAAAATTTGCTGGCCGACATGCGCGACACCATGCTCGCCTTGGACGGTGTGGGACTGGCCGCTCCACAAATTGGTATTCAATTGCGCGTGGTCATCTTTGAGGTGAGCAAAAATCCGCGTTATCCCGATGCCGAAGCCGTGCCACAAACCGTGCTCATCAATCCTATCCTCACGCCCTTATCGGATGCGATGGAAGAGGATTGGGAAGGCTGTTTGAGTGTGCCCGGTTTGCGTGGACGTGTGCCGCGCTACACCCACTTACGTTACCAAGGTTTGGATGAAAAGGGCGGCGTGATAGACCGTACCGTGAGTGGATTCCATGCGCGCGTGGTGCAACATGAATGCGATCACTTGGATGGAATTTTGTACCCCATGCGCATCACTGATATGCGTCAGTTTGGATTCGGCGATGTGCTCTTCCCCAATCAAAACGGGCAGGATGAATGAAATACGCCGCTCGCCAAGAATCTAAAGTCATTCGCAATCTGCGCTTGTCGCTCCTGTTATTGGTGGTGGTGTTCGCGGTGGGTACGGTGGGCTACCGCATACTGGGCGATTTCCTGTACACCTGGCAAGACTGTTTCTATATGACCTTCATCACTATCGCCTCGATTGGCTATGGCGAAATTGTGGATGTCACACATTACGAATATGGGCGCATGTTCACCGTGTTGATTGGCATTTCTGGAATCGGTGTGTTGGGTTTTGTGTTGTCTACGGTGACCACTTTTATGTTGGAAAGCGACCTTAACGTCTCTTGGCGGAGAAATAAAATGTACAAAAAAATTGATCAGCTGCAAGGCCATTACATCGTGTGCGGCGTTGGTTTGGTGGGCAGCAACGTAAGCAATGATTTGAATCTCACGGGGCGCACCTGCGTGATTGTTGAAAACGATGTGGATAGCATCAATCGTTATTTAGAATCCAATCCAGAACAGCTTTATGTCAGTGGCGACGCCACCGACAACGACGTGCTACTGGCCGCAGGGGTGATGCGCGCGAAAGGTTTATTTGCGGTGGCACATGATGACAGCGCCAATCTGGTGATTAGCTTGAGCGCTAAACAATTGAACCCAGATCTGCGCGTAGTGGCACGTTGCCATAACGTGAAAAATGCAGAAAAAACGCGGCGCGCGGGTGCAGATGAAATTGTCTCGCCAGACTTTAGCGGCGGTTTACGTTTGGTCTCCGCAATGGTCAGGCCGAATGTGATGAACTTTCTCGACGAGATGGTGAAGTCGGATAGTAATTTGCGCATGGAAGAGGTGGTGATGTCCGACCGTATGCAGGGCAAACCCTTGGTGGCGTTATCGCACCCCAACCAAGATGCCTTGGTGTTAGCAGTGCGTAGGCGCGGCGAGTGGGAATTTAATCCGCCCAGTCACTATGTTTTGCAAAGCAACGATGTGTTGATGGTGATGGCCACCCCCGCAGGGCGTGCGCGTCTAGCGCAATAGGGACGGGGAGTCATTTAATTCACACAGGGTGGCGATATGCAAATCGACGCATTGCGGCTGTATCAACAACAAATTGCGCAGGCACAATTTACAACACCGCAACAAGTGGTGGCGTGGCTGGGCGGTATGCAAGGGCAAGACCTGCCTGGGGTGAAATGGTCAATTGGATTGCGTCTGTCCAATGCCGTCGAAGCAGACATCAATACCGCCTTCGACACAGGCCAGATTATCCGCACGTGGCCCATGCGCGGCACTTTACATGTGGTTGCCGCAGCCGATGTGCGATGGATGCTCTCACTCACCTCTCCGAAAAATCTCACAGGCAGTCAGAAACGGCGCGACGCCTTGGAGTTGGACGACAAGACACTCGCCCGTTGCCATCAAGTCTTCATCAAGGCCTTGCAAGGCGGCAAACAAAAGAACCGCGACGAGATGTATGCCGCACTGCAAGGGGCAGGTATCTCTGTTGAAGGTCAGCGCGGTTATCACATCCTGTGGAACGCAGCACTGCACGGCCTCCTCTGCCTCGCGTCCACAGACGCAAAAGAGCAGAACTACGCTTTGCTGGAAGAATGGGTAAAGCCAGCAAAAAACAAGACGCGCGACGAAGCGTTGGCGGAATTGGCTTGGCGATATTTCAGTAGTCGCGGCCCGGCGACAATCAAAGATTTCATCTGGTGGTCAGGCTTGAGTGCAACTGAAGCGCGAGCAGGATTTGCCGACATCCAATCGAAATTGGTATCCGAGACGCTGCATAAAACGGAGTATTGGGTGTCGCCTGAAATCGGCTTGCCTAAAGCGAAATTGAGCGCATTTGCGTTGCCCGGTTTCGACGAATACATTTTGGGCTATCAAGACCGCAGCGCAGTATTAGACGCGCAACACGCCGACGCAATATGCCCGGGTGGAAATGGTATGTTTGCCTCAACCATGGTTGTGAACGGACAGGTGGCCGGCACGTGGAAACGCAACTTCAAAAAATCGGGCATTGAAATGGTGGCGAGTCCATTCGCTGTGATGAGTAAACAAGATAAATTAAATTTTGAGGAAGCTGCCGCACGCTATGGTCACTTTATGTGCTTGCCCGTGCGGCTCGGTTCAATAAAAAATAGTGGAGATGAAAATGAAAAATAAATGGCTAGCGCTCATTCTGTTTGGATTGCTGTGCAACAAACCCGCCCAAGCGGAAGTAGAACTCTCGCTGGGGCAAACGTTGTATCTGCCTATTTACTCGCATATCTGGCATGGCGACAAAATCGTCGACAACAAGTATCCCAACAAGGCGCAAGTATCGGCCTTGGTGAGCATCCGTAATACCAGCCTAAAAACGCCGATTCGCATTTTGTCCGCACGTTACTACAGCACCGATGGAAAGTTGCTCAAGGAATACCAGCCGCAAGCAGCGCAGGTGGGGGCAATGGGCACGCTAGAGCTTTTTGTGGAGCGTAAAGAATCCGCAGGGGGCTCGGGGGCTAATTTTATTATTCAATGGGAGGCCGCAACGCCCACCAACCCACCCGTGGTGGAAGCGATTCACGCTGACGTGCGCGGCGGTGCGCCGGCCTTGTCATTTGTCACCACCGCCCGAGTTATCAACCCTGAAAAATAAAATACTGAGGACAATGCCTTGTCAGCAGTGGAACGGCTACTCACTGAATGTAATTTTGTGGAGGCGCAAGCATGAACCCGGTTAACCAATTCATAGAAATTGCCCCCGACTCGCCCACATGGACATCCATCGTCCCGCAAGACAAGGCGGACAAACGCACCATCGCCAGCATCGAATATGAATTACTCGCAGCGCATCCCTACTGCTACACCCTAGATGAATTGCAGTTCGCAGTGAATGCGATGCGCAATCAAATATCCGAAGACGAACTGCAGGCGCAACGTCGCGCACTGTGGGATGCATTTTTCTCCAAGCCCCACGCCTGCATGCGTGCTTCACCCCTCACCAAAAAATATGGCTGGGGCGTGCATTACGACGAACAGGGAAAGATTGCTTTGTATGCCGTCGAGAGCAATGAGTATCAGCGCTTCGTCAACGACAAGAAAATGCAGAAATATTTTGCGATGCGCAGCAAACGGGCAGACAAATGAACATCGCCGACCTGCCTAATTTTGGCGCCAAGTCGCAGCAGATGCTGGAGCAGGCGGGTATCAAGACGGTGGAGCGATTGCGTGAACTCGGTGCGGTGCGCGCCTATGTGCAAGTGAAGTCGATCGGCAAGGTGAGTCTCAATCTGCTGTGGGCGATGGAAGGCGCGCTGACGGATACGCATTGGCAAGTTGTGGCAAAGCAGGAGCGCCTGCGTCTGCTGCTGGAATTGGAAGATGTCGAAAAGGCGATGACTGTTGAGAAACCTTCACGCATGAAACGCGAGCGCTACCCCATGCCAGATTTCATCCGTGAGGCACTGGCCGCCAAGAAACTCACCGCCGCTTACGATGCGCGCCCGCCGTATCAGCGCAACGACTACATCGGTTGGATCACGCGTGCAAAACTTCCTGACACACAACAAAAACGACTCAATCAAATGTTGGATGAGTTGGAGCGCGGTGATACCTATATGAAGATGGCGTATCGGGCGAAGTAGGGGCCGCCAGCAGACTGGTGGTGAGGAACGATTCACCTTCGCGGGCGCGGCTAAATCTTACTTGTTGAAATTAACCTAATGGGTTACATTGGCTCATGGAGAAAAAGAAGCCTCATTACAGTTTGAGTGCAATCCAGCAGGTAGTAGCCGAGCGGAGGGTGAATGCCTTCACGGCCACCGCCTTGATGGGGGCAGCACAACTGGGCTTGTCTCCCGATGAGGCGGTGGAGGCCGTACTGGCGATGAAGCAGGTGGCTTTCTACAAAAGCATGACGACACACGCAGACCATCAGATATGGCAAGACGTTTACCACGTTGCTCTCAAGTCCAAACGGGTGGCGTATGTCAAAGTGACGCTACGCGAAAACGGGATCGTCGTGATCCAGTTCAAGGAGAAATGAAATGAAACACCTATGCCTCAATTGTGAATCTGCCGAAATGCAGCGCGCCAAAAAAGATGCCGTGATCGAATATCGCGGCCAACACACCAAAGTAAAAGCGCTGGATGGTTGGCACTGCCCCGAGTGTGGTGAGATCGAATTTGCAGGCAAAGAGGGTGAACGTTATGCCGATGCATTAGAGAAATTGCGCAGCAAAGTGGATGTTGCAGAAGCCGAAGAACTCGCGCGCATCCGCAAAAAACTCGGCCTCTCCCAACGCAAGGCCGCCGAACTCACCGGCGGCGGTGTGAATGCCTTTTCGCGTTATGAGAACGGCAAGGCCAAGCCAGTTCCAGCGGTCATCAACTTGTTTAGGCTACTCGACAAGCATCCAGAGTTGATTGGAGAGATTGCGGGGTGAGACGAGTAGGAATGAAATGCGAAGCTGAGCTAACCCGTTTAGCTCTGCGAACCTTATAAGGACTAACAATGAAAACTGATGAAGAGAATCTTTTTGATTCGATTGACGGACTGAAAAGTGAATATGCTTCACTATTATTGAAAGCCCTTGAAGAGGGTCTATTGGCAATAAAACAGGCAAGTAGTGCTCGTGGCTATATTGGTAGCTACTATAACTTTCCTACTGTGTCGTACAGAAGGAATGGGCTTCCAGATTTTTCAACATCATTAATGGGAAAGAGTCCTACGGACTATCGTGACTACTTTCGCTATCGTGGCAATGAGCCAATAATTGATAAGAAGAATATTCCTTCCTTTGCGAGTTTGGTTAACTTTGTAAGGGCAAATGAGAAACTGCAATACCGATTCACAATTGAAAACATTCCACCCATGCCAAGTGGGATCAATATTGAGTTAGATGAAATAAATATACTTTCAGGTGTTGAGGATTCAATTGATAGCTACATTCATCATAATGAGACATATGACTTCGAGAAAGATAAAGGCATCACGGCAATAACACCAACTTTGGCGTACATATTTAGCAAGAGTCTTGATATTGATATTTGTGTGCCTATCTTGTTTCTCAACTTTCCATTTGATGAGTATAGAATTTCAGACGGTATTTATGTCGAGCGAATAAGTGATAAGCAACATCAGGCAAGATATGGTGTTCGTTCTTACAACACTAGTGCGCACGAGCTAGTCGTTGCTTCCGCCACACATGCTTTGGTCTTAAAGGGGTGGCATGTTCCAAATAGTGAGCGCATGTGGTACTTCGATGTACTATCGAAACCGCAAGCGTATCCTTTGCAGGCGATTGATAATTTCTTTGCCGCACTACGAATTGCAACGACTGTTAGTACTGGATACGCACAAATATATGCTGTTGCTAGAGGGTGGGCGGCTCATACCAAGGCAGACCTTTCAAATATCCAAGGTGCAACTATTAGGTCTTATCCTAGATGGTTTGAAAACTATTATTGGAATACAGATGTTGTGCCATCAGTGTCAAAAGAAGAAATGGATAAGATAGCTGATTTATTTAACAGCATAGGTAGCGCTAAAGAAAACTCCATTCATCTTTCAATTAATCGATTGAACCGGTGTTTGGTAAGAGATGATGACGAAGATTCCGTGTTGGACGCTACGATTGCATTAGAGGCGTTACTTTCAGATGATGGCAATCAAGAAATGACTCATAAGCTGGCAATGAGGATAGGAGCGTTATCAAGGTTTGACGAATCCTTGGAAAAAACGCCATATCAATCATTTGGTGACGTCAAAAAAATTTATTCATATCGATCAGCAATTGTCCATGGGAGCAAAGATTTGGACAAAAAGAAAGTCATAAAAATTGACGAAAAAAATGAGGTAAAGGCGCATACGCTTGCGGTGGTTTACTTGAGAATGATCTTAAGGGTGATTTTGGAAAATCCAGAGTACCGCGACCCCAAAATGATTGATGAAAAATTATTATTGAATTGCAAAGATAGTAATGCCTAACAATTCGCAGCCTTCGTTACTCTGCTGCGGAGATGTTCGGTGAGTCGCCTTGAATAAAAGACGCGAATGATTTTCGAAAAGAAGAAGCCCGCGAAAAGCGGGCTTCTTCTTTTTTTCATCGTGAACTGGATGTTGTTGCTTAATCCACCAACTCCTTCAACACGAACGGTAGGATACCGCCGTTCTTGTAGTAGTCCACTTCGATCGGAGTGTCGATACGCAACAGCACGCTGACGTTTTGTTTGCTGCCGTCGCGGCGGTTGATGACGAGTGTCACGTCTTGCTGTGGTTTCAGGTTGTCGTTGATGCCGACGAGGTCGAAGGTCTCTTCGCCCGTCAGATTCAAACTCGCCACGCTGTCGCTGCCTTTGAATTGCAATGGCAGCACGCCCATGCCCACCAAGTTGCTGCGGTGGATACGTTCGTAGCTCTTGGCGATGACGGCCTTCACGCCCAGCAGTTGTGTGCCTTTCGCTGCCCAGTCGCGCGATGATCCTGTGCCGTATTCTTCACCTGCAAAGATCACGGTCGAAGTGCCGTCGGCGATGTGCTTCATCGCGGCATCGTAGATCGCCACTTGTTCGCCTTGGTACAGGGTGTAGCCACCTTCCACGCGAGAGCCGTCCGCATTGGCGGGCAGCATCAAGTTTTTCACGCGCACGTTGGCGAAGGTGCCGCGCATCATCACTTCGTGGTTGCCGCGACGCGACCCGTAGCTGTTGAAGTCTTTGATCTCCACCTTGTGGGCTTGCAGATATTGACCTGCGGGAGTCGTTGGCTTGAAGCTACCAGCGGGGCTGATGTGGTCGGTGGTGACGGAGTCGCCGAACACGGCCAACGCCTTTGCGTTCTTTATGTCGCCAATCACTGGAGTCGCGGCATCAAAGAACGGTGGGCGTGCGATGTAAGTGGAGTCGTCCCACTGATACAGATTGCCGATCGGTGCTTGGATGGCGTTCCACAGCGGTAAGTCTTTGGTGAGGTCGGAATACAGTTTTTGATACACGGCAGGGTCAGCCGCGAACTTCATCACGGTCTGCACTTCCGCACTGTTCGGCCAGATGTCGCGCAGGTACACGGGCTGACCATCTTTGCCCGTGCCGAGTGGGTCGGTGTCGAGGTTGATGTTCATCTTGCCCGCGATGGCGTAGGCCACCACCAACGGCGGCGAGGCCAAGAAATTCGCCTTCAGATTGGGGTGGATGCGCGCTTCAAAGTTGCGGTTGCCAGACAGCACCGCAGCGCACACCAAGTCGTTGGCGGTAATGGTTTTGTCGATGTCTTCACGCAGCGGGCCTGCGTTACCGATGCAGGTGGTGCAGCCATAAGCTGCCAAGCCAAAGCCCAATTGCGTCAAGGGTTCTAGCAGCCCTGCGTTGGTCAGATATTCGGTAACGACGCGTGAGCCTGGAGCTAAAGTGGTCTTGATGTGCGGTGCAACTTTCAGCCCTTTCGCCACTGCCTTCTTCGCCAACAAGCCTGCCGCCAGCAACACGCCAGGGTTGGAGGTGTTGGTGCAAGACGTAATCGCGGCAATCAGCACGTCGCCGTTGCCGATTTGCAAACCATCTTTGCCTGTCGCGTAACGCGTGTTGAGTTTGTCAGCGGGTTGGTTGAAACCATTCTCGGAGACGGGCTTGCTGAACAGGG